>DASUME010000636.1:0-3965 GCA_036277895.1 Polyangiales bacterium | reverse complement strand
GCCCAGTCGAGGTCGCGGCCTTCCTTCCAGGCCGTCGGGTTGCCGTAGCGCTTGAACACGAGCACGTTCTTCACCGACGGGCACTGCTCGAGCGCGCGGTCGACGTTGTCCTTGAGCGGCACCAACTGCCCGCGCCGATGGCCGCCGTCTTGGGTGATCACGAGGCTGGCCTGTTGATCGTTCACGCGGTCGCGGATCGCCTCGGCGGCGAAGCCTCCGAAGACCACCGAGTGGATCGCGCCGATGCGGGCGCAGGCGAGCATCGCAATCGCAGCTTCGGGCACCATGCCCATGTAGATCGCGACCCGGTCGCCCTTCTCGAGGCCGAGCCCGAGCAGGACGTTGGCGAGCTTGCTGGTCTGCGCGAGCAGCTGTGCGTAGGTGAGCGTTCGTTTGTCGCCGGGCTCTCCCTCGAAGGAGAGCGCGATCTTGTCGCCCTTGCCCTCGGCGACGTGGCGGTCGAGGCAATTGTAGGAGGCGTTGAGCGTGCCGTCCTCGAACCACTTCACGTCCGGCAGGCTGCCGCTGAGCACCTTGCTGGGAGGGGTGAACCAGTGCAGCGTCTTGGCCTGCTCGGCCCAGAACAACTCGGGCTGCGCGATGCTCTGCTGGTACAGCTCGTCATACTTCGCGCGCGAAGTGATGCGCGCGCGCCGCGAGAACTCCGCGCTGGGCTCGAAGGTGCGCGCTTCCTTCGAGACACTCTCGATGCTGTGTTCGCTCATGGTGTCCCTCCCGACCCCGGCCGAGCCGTACTCGCGCAGGTTAGCGCGCCGGCACGGCCCGCAAGCGCTAGTATCGGTCGGAGACCATGCATTCACGTTTCGTCGTGATCGAAGGCATCGACGGCGCGGGTACCACCACCCAGACCGAACGTTTGGTGCGCGCGCTGACTGGCCGCGGCCAGGCCGCGCACGCCACCCACGAGCCGAGCAAAGGGCCGCTCGGACTACACCTACGCGAGATTCTGGCCAAGCGTGTGCCGCTGCACGGTGACGCTGGCGCGCAGCTCGCGCTGTTGTTCGCGGCCGATCGGCTCGATCACCTGGGCCGTGAGGTCCGACCGAAGCTGGCGGAGGGCTGCTGGGTGATCAGCGACCGCTACGACCACTCCAGCGTCGCGTACCAGAGCGTGAGTGCGGGCGCGGACATCGCGTGGCTGCGCAGCCTGAACGCGCACGCGGACCGGCCGGACCTGGTGTTGGTGTTGGATGTCTCGGCGGAGGTGGCACGCGCGCGCCGACTGGCACGCGATGCCAACCGCGAGCTGTTCGACGACGACACGCTGCAGCGCAACCTGGGCGCGTTCTACCGCGAGATCGAGCGCCACTTCCCCGACGATCACATCGTGCACATCGACGCCGATCGCGACGTGGAGGCGGTGTTCGAGGATGTGCTGTGCCACGCGCTCTCGCTCAGGCCTCGTTGATGCGCACGCCCACGGCGCCGCGCCAGCTGACGAGCTCGCCGCGCGCGAGCGTGCGCCCTTCGCTGCGCAGCTCGACCTTGGAGAAGTCAGCGCGGAACGGCTCGCCGGCGCCGATCTGCGCCAGCTCCGTGAAGCTAACGTCCTGGCTGGCGAGCACGAGCTCGAGCTGATCGCGGCTCGAGCTCGGCGCGTGCGCGCGCACCCGGCCTGCGCCGACGATCGCGGCCAGCTGGCTCGCGCAGCCCTCGACCGAGAGCTGGACCTCACCTGCCAGGCCTTCACTGGTAGAGCTCAGGTTCCAGCCGTCGCTGATCCAGACCTCGCCCGCACGAAGACCCTCGGGCGCACGCTCGAACACCGAGACGTTCAGGCGGTGTCGCACCGGGGACTCGGCGCGCCAGGGCGCGATCGCGCAGCGCAGCGACACGCGTCCGAGCGCGCTCTCCAGCGTCAATGGCCACGCGATGTGCGCATCGAGGTGCGCAGCGGGCCTGACGTCGCAGACCTGATAAGGGGCGAGGCATGCGCGTGAGGCCAGGTACGCGAGCACGCCGCACTCGCCCTCACTCAAGACGCCGCTCGCGCTCGCAACGCCCGATTCACCGCTGCCCCCGAGCGCCCGATCGACCCAGCGCGCAGCGCTCTCGCTCGGGATCAGCAGTGCGAGCTCGAAGGCGGTCTCGATGCCGCTCCCCAGCTCGATCGCGATCTCCGACGACGCGCGTGGAGTGGCGCTTGCGGTAAGAACGGGCCAGCCCACCTGCAGGGAAAGCAGCTCGCTCCCGAGCAGTGCACGGAAGGTATCATGCGCCGCCGATGCCTCTACGATCTCGCGCAGGCGGCGGTCGAGAGCGCGGCAGGGCTCGGCGTGTTGGTGTAGGGTCGTCATCGCGAACCGTAGAAAACTGGTGCGTGCTCGGGTTAGGAAGAGTTGATGGGGCGCTCGCGGCCCGCTTTTCCCCTATACTTCCCCCGGGCCTCGCATGCGGGGCGGGAAATCTGATTCCGTGAACGCAACAGCCTCGTACATCGGTAAAGAGATCGCCGGCCAGTTCCGGATCCTTCAGCGTATCGGCTCGGGCGGTATGGGCGCGGTCTACAAGGCCGAGCAGCCCGAGATGAATCGCTTCGTCGCGATCAAGATCCTGCACCCGAAGTACGTCTCGCGGCCCGATCTGGTCTCTCGCTTTCGGCGCGAAGCGCGCGCGATGAGCCACCTGTCGCATCCGAACACCGCGCGCGTGTACATGTACGGCCAGCTCGAAGATGGCGCGTGTTACATCGTGATGGAGTACCTCGAGGGCAAGAACCTCGCGCAGATCACGCGCGCCGAGGGCATGCTGCGCCCCGCACGCGCGATGAACATCATGGTGCAGGTGTGCGGCGCGCTCGAAGAAGCGCATCGTCAGGGCATGGTCCACCGCGACCTCAAGCCCGAGAACATCTTCCTCACCAGCCAGGGCGGCATCGCCGACTTCCCCAAGGTGCTCGACTTCGGCCTGGCCAAGGTCACGCAGCGCGAGATGCGCCCGGGCTCGCTGATCTTGACCCAGGAGGGCATGGTCTTCGGTACGCCGGAGTTCATGAGCCCTGAGCAGGCGCGCGGGCAGCAGCTCGACGCGCGCTCGGACATCTACTCGCTCGGCTGCATCCTGTACGAGATGCTGACCGGGAAGCTGCCGTTCGATGCCGCGCAGCCGATGGACTACCTGGCGCTGCAGATCCGCGGCACGCCGATCCCGCTCGGCGAGCGCGTGCCGAACCTGCGCCTGCCGCCCGGCCTCGAGGGCGTGGTGATGAAGACGATCGAGAAGGAGCCGGACAAGCGCCACCCGAGCGCGGCGGACTTCGCGATGGCGCTCAAGGACGTGCTGCCCGACGAGGTGCGCGACGACGCGATGCGCTCGGTGCCCAAGCCGAACGACCAGGCGCGCGCCATCGCGAGCTCCAACCCGCCTCCGCGTGGGAAGGATTCGCAGCGGGCCGCGTCGAACGGCGGGCGGTCGTCGGCGCGCTCGGCAGCGCCCTCCGCGCGGGCGCCCTCGATGGGGGACGCGTCGCTGCCGCAGTCGCCCCTGGTGTGGGCGGCGATCGGCGCGGGCGGCATGCTGCTGCTCGGTGGTGTGATCGTGCTCGCGGTGTTGTTGCTTCGCTAACCGCAGAGAGCCGGCAGGGGCGCAGGCACGAAGAAAGCCTCGCGAACGAGGTTGCCTTCGATGCTTGGCGGCCCTAGAGCGCTGGGCGCGGATCGATTTGGATGCGCTCCGCGTTTGACCGGCTTCGCGGCATCACGCTATATCGCCGCACCAATTTCCGGACCCGCGCGACGCCGCGTCGCGTGTGAGCTTTGTAGACGACCCCTGCGGGTCCTTTGCAGTGCAGAGTGCGAACTCCATGCAGGCTGTGAACGTGCGCGACTCCAAGCTCGGGCGGCGCAAGCGCCCCCTCGACTGGACCCAAACACTCCGCGACGTTGTCTCGCTGGCGAAACCGAGAATCACTCTCATGGTGTTGATCACCACGGCGGGTGGGCTCG
>DASUME010000635.1:0-2953 GCA_036277895.1 Polyangiales bacterium | reverse complement strand
GCGGTCGCCGACCTCGCGCTCGAGCTCGGGCTCGACGGCATCATCGCGACCAACACCACGATCGGCCGCGCGCCGCTGACGCAGGAGGAAGCCGAGCGTGCGGGCGCAGGCGGCCTGAGTGGCGCTCCCCTCAAGGCGCGCTCGCTCGAGGTCCTGCGACGGCTGCACGCGCGCGTGCAAGGCCGGCTGCTCTTGATCGGTGTCGGCGGCATCGAGACTGCCGAGGACGCGCTCGCGCGGATCCTCGCCGGCGCCACGCTGGTGCAGGCGTACACGGGCTTCATCTACGGCGGCCCGCTCTGGCCGTCGCGCCTGCGCCGCGAGCTCGCGCATCTCTTGCGCGCACGTGGCTACGCGAACGTGCGCAACGCGATCGGCAAAGGGTAACTACGAAGCGAACCAGGCGTCGTGGCCCTCGCGAAAGCCGAGCGCCTCGAGCTGCGGGCGAATGATCTCACGCGCACCGCGCGCGCCCACGGCGGCGATCACCACGTGCTTGGCCGGGTCGAGCGCCTCGGCGCGCACGATCGGTGCGCCGCGTACGGTGCGGCCGAGCTTGAGCGGGTCGATGTCGACGACCAGCGAGGGGTGCACGCCGTGCGCGGCCAGCTCGCGTGCGAGGCGGCGTCCGGTCTGCCCCGCGCCCCACAGCGCGACCTTGGCGCCGCCGATCGCGAGCGTGAGATAGGGCGCCTTCACCGCGCCGAACTTCGAGCGCGCGTAGCGGCTGTCCGCGAACGTCGCCCGGCCCTCGCGGTGGTGCCACGCGAGCAAGACCTCGGGCAGCTTCGCGAGCGCGTGGCCGTGCGCCATGCAGCGCAGGAACAGCTCGTAGTCCTCCGGACCGTCGAGCTCGCGGTAGCCACCGACGTCCCGAAGCACCGCGCGCCGGGCCATGATCGAGGGGTGGCACAAAGGCGACTCGATGAACCGCGCTTGCGCGTGCTGCTCCGGCGTCAGCAGCGTGTTCTGCCAGGCGACGTAGCGCTGCAGCCCCTCGCCGCCGCCGACCGCCTCCACCCGGCAGCCCAGCACGGCCAGCTCCGGGTGCGCGCACAGGTAGGCGCGCTGGCGGCTGAGTCGCTCCGGGTGCGCGATGTCGTCCGCGTCCATGCGCGCGATCAGCGCACCCTGGGCGTGCGCGAGGCCGAGGTTGAGCGCCGCCACCAGGCCGCTCCCGCTACCTTCCAGCAGGCGCAGCCTCGGATCGCGCGCGGCCCAGGCGCGCACGCGCGACGCGCCGCTGTCGGTCGAGCCGTCGTCGATCGCGAGCACCTCTCGCGAGGGGTCGTGCTCGGCGAGCAGCCCGGACAGCGCGGCGTCGATCGTGGCGCCCGCGTCGCGGAACGGCAGCACGACCGAGATCGTGGCCCTGCGTTGTCGCACGTCCGGCATGTCCATGGAGTCGGGCTGGTGTACGCTTAACCGGCGGGCACGCACGGCGCGCCACTAAATCTGGAATGTCATGAGCCTCCTGGTCCGTTTTACGCGCGCGCTCTTCGCGTTCTCGATCATCCTCGGCGATTACCTCTCGCAGCGATACCTCACCAAGCTGGTGGCGCCTCGCAAGCTGGATCCCGAGACCGGCCGCAGGCGCCGCAAGCGTCCGCAGTGGCTGAAGGAGCGCGGTGATCGCGTCGACGAGCGCAACGCGCAGCGCCTGCTGGACACCATGCTCGCGCTGCGCGGCGTGTACATCAAGCTCGGCCAGGTGCTCTCGATCATGGGTGGCTTCTTGCCACGCGTGTACATCAAGAAGCTGAGCGTGCTGCAGGACAAGGTCCCGCCACATCCGTACGACGAGGTCGAGGCTGTGTTCAAGCGCGAGCTCGAGCGCACGCCGGACCAGCTCTACAAGAGCTTCGAGAAGGAAGCGCTCGCGGCCGCGTCGCTGGGCCAGGTGCACGTCGCGTACCTGCAGGACGGCAGCAAGGTGGCGGTCAAGATCCTCTACCCGGGCATCCGCGAGATCATCCGCATCGACATGATCATCGTCCGGCTGGCGATCCGCGTGTACAAGTGGTTCGTCCCGCTCGACAGCATCGAGAACGCCTACCACTCGCTGGTCGATCTGCTGGAGCGCGAGACCGACTACCTGCACGAAGCGCGCTGCATGAAGCGCATGGCGCAGAACTTCAAGGACCAGGACGACATCCTCTTCCCGGCCACGGTCGACGAGCTCACCACGCGCGACGTCCTGACGATGACGTTCATGGAGGGCGTGAAGATCACCAACTTCGAGGCCTTCGAGCAGCTCGGCATCGAGCGCAAGGTGGTCGCGACGCGCTTGATCCAGGCCTTCTACAAGCAGATGTTCATCGACCGCTTCTTCCACGCCGATCCGCACCCTGGGAACTTCCTGGTGCAGAAGGGCGACGACGGACGGCCGCGCATCGTGGTGCTCGACTTCGGCGCGATCAGCGAGGCGAAGGACAACCTGATCGACGGCCTGCTCGACGTGGTGCAGGGCATGTTCAGCGGTGAAGCCGACAAGCTGGTCGACGGCTTCTTGACCATGGGCTTCGTCGCCGAAGGCGCCGATCGCGCGGCGCTGAGCCAGCTCACGCGCGAGTACTTCGGCAAGCTGATGAAGTTCAAGGACCGCAGCCCGGCCGCGTTCCTGAAGCAGAAGCCGAGCGAGCTGCGCGAGGCGTTCGGCAACCCGGACGTCGACCTCGACGATCTGCGCGACCTGATGAAGTCGGTGCACTACCCGGACACGTGGTTCTACGTGGAGCGCGCGATCGTGCTGCTGTTCTGGCTCAGCGCGACGATCGACAACACGATCGACGGCGTGCAGGTGGGCTTCCCGTACGTGCTGCCGCTGCTGATGGAGCACAACCGCAAGGCCGCCGAGGCGCGCGCCGCGCGCGAGGCCGCCGCCAAGGCGCTGGCCGAGCAGCGCGGCGATCTTCCCGGTGGCGCGCTAGCCAGCAGCTAGGCGCCCGCGCAG
>DASUME010000634.1:0-6280 GCA_036277895.1 Polyangiales bacterium | reverse complement strand
GATCGAGGCCGGCCGTCGGCTCGTCGAGCAACAGGATCGGCGCCTCGGTCGCGAGTGCGCGCGCGAGCAGCACGCGCCGTTGCTCGCCGCCCGAGAGCGCGTTGAAGGGGCGCTCGGCCAGCTGGCGCACGTGCGCGTCGTCGAGAGCGCGCTGCACGGGAGCGGCGTTCGTATCGACCTGCATCCACCCGGAGCTGTGCGCGAAGCGCCCCTGCGCCACCGTCTCGCGCACGCTCATGTTCGCCATCAGCTGCGACTGCTGCGGCACGTAGGCGATGCGCCGCGCGCGCTCGCGCGGTGACAGCTCGCGGACCTCACGTCCCTCACTCACGATCGTACCCTGGTGCGGCAGCAGGCCGTTGAGCGCGCGCAGCAAGCTGCTCTTGCCTGCGCCGTTGGGCCCGATGATCGCGGTCACCGCGCCGAACGAGGCCGTGAACGACACGTTGCGCACGACGCTGCGCTTGCCGCGCAGCACATGAACGCGGTCTGCGCGCAGCGCTTCAGCCATGGCCGCGCTCCGTGCCGAGCCGGCGCAACATCCACAAGAACGCCGGACCGCCGAGCATGTCGACCAGCACCTGCAGCGGCACCTCGTGCTTGAACGGGATCGCGCGGCACAGCGCGTCGCACAGGATCAAGAAGCTGCCGCCGAGCACGAACGAGGCGGGCAACAGGTAGCGATGGGAAGGCCCGACGAAGCGGCGCACCACGTGTGGCGTGATCAGATCGATGAAGCCCACGCCGGCGCCCACCGAGACCGCACCCGCGGACATCAGCGCCGCCCACAGCACACACCAGAAGCGCACGCGCGGCACCTCCACGCCGAGCGCGGCGGCTTCCTCTTCGCCGGACAACAGCACGTCGAGCGAGCGCGACCAGAACAACGCCGGCAGCAAGCCCGCCATCGAGAGCGTGATCGCGAGCAGCAGCTGGCGCGAGCCGGAGCCGCTCAGGCTGCCAGCCTGGAACGTGGTCATCGCGCGGTTGAGCTCGACGTAGTCCATCGAGGCGTTGCTCAGGAAGCTGCCGATGCTGAGGAAGATGCCGTTCATCACGAAGCCAGTCAGCACCAGCGAGATCGTGCTCGCGCGCAGCGAGCTCACCGAGAGCACCGTGAACAGCGCCACGCAGGCGCCGACGATGCACCCGAGCGGCATCAGCATCTCGGGCACCACGCCGGTGAACACGCGCCCGTCGAGCACGATGAAGGTCACGATCAGCGAGAGCTTGCCGCCCAGCAGCGCACCCGCGTTGGTGCCCAGGATGTTCGGGCTGGCGAGCGGGTTGCGCACGAGGCCTTGCACGACGGCGCCGGAGACCGCCAGTGCACCCCCGGCGAAGAACGCGACGCCGATGCGGTAGGCGCGCAGGGTCATGAACAGCTCGCGCATCGAGCCGTCGAGCGCGGTGCCGCGCCCGACCCAGAGCCCAAGCATCGCGCTCGCCAACGCGAAGAGCACGAGCGCGACGCTGATGAGGGTGCCGCGCGTCCAGCCCTGACCGGGGCGGGAGAGCTCGAGCGCGTCGCTGGTCATGCGGGCAGAGGCTGCGGCACCTGCTCGCCGAGGTAGCGCGCGCGCAGGTCGTTCCACAGGTTGAGGTGCTCCCAGTTCGGCTGCTTGAGCCGCTTCTCCTTCTCGCGATCCCACCACGGGCTCGGCAAGAAGAACGTGATCATCTGCTCGTCCGCGCCGTTGAACAGCTGCAGCTGCCAGGAGCCGGGCAGGCAACTTTCGCTGAAGCTGCGTACGAACGTGGCGCGCTTGCACGGACGGATGCGCGCGAGCTCGTCCGGCGTCTCGTTCTTCAGGCCCTGGTGCGGGCCGATGCACAGGTGCATGTGCGCCGGCCCTGGCTCCAGGTGCACCGTCAGGTAGCCGTCGAGGTACGAGAGCTGCTCGGGCTTCGCGCCCAGCTGCAGCTCGAACACCGCGCCCTGGATGCACGGCCCAAACACGATCTGCTGCCAATTGTCGACGAACAGGTCGTAGACGAGCGAGAGCATGGTGCCGCGTCGCTCGCGCGGCAGCTCCGCGATCTGCGCCAGGCGCAGGACCTTGTTGTGCGCGACGCCGAGGTCCGCAGGCACGATCGGGATGTCCGTGTACTCGGTGAACGAGCCATCGGACTGCTTCACGGTCGAAGTGGGTGCGACGGGTGCGAGCGCTTGAGCGAGCATGCATTCCTCCACGGATGGCGTGAGTTCAGGGCACGTATCACGAGCCGTCTGGGACAGCGAGCTCAGAGCGGGAAGACGTGGCGCACGGG
Organism: Polyangiales bacterium; assembly: GCA_036277895.1. Classification (GTDB taxonomy): domain Bacteria; phylum Myxococcota_A; class Polyangia; order Polyangiales; family DASUME01; genus DASUME01. The sequence continues at coordinate 4,009 of DASUME010000634.1, read as the reverse complement.
CATGTTGGTGCTCGGGGCGACCTTCACCAGCTCGAGCTCGCGGAAGCTTCCGTCGGCGGCGCGCTGGAAGCGGCGCAGGCCGGCGGTGGGCTTCTTGTCCTTGTCGGTGCTCGCGTCGGGCAGGAACAGGATGCCCGTGCGCGGGTCGAACGCGGGCGTTCCGAACACGCCCTTGCCGGGTGTGATCGCCTTGATCATCGTCTTGGCGCCGCTCGCGAGGTCGAGCACGGCGTAGACGTCGCTGCCGTTGCCGGAGTAGTCGTTGCTGCCGGCGCCGACCAGCGTGCCGCCGAGCGAGACCGTGGCCGACGTGAGCGGCGTGTCGCCCGAGTCGTCCTTGGCGCGCCAGATGTGCTCGATCTGTGCGCTGCCGTTCGCGACGCCCACGAGCGCGATGCCCGCGCTGGCCTTGCTGCCGGTGTTCCAGTCGCCGCCGCAGGAGACGAGCACCGTGTCGGCGTCGTTCGGTACGTTCTCGACGTCCGTGCAGTTCTTCAGGTCCGGGATCGGGAAGCCGGTGACGGCCTTGGTGTCGAGGTCCACGAGCGCGACCACGCCGTCTCCTACAGCCTTGAAGTCGAACGCGGAGCGCCCGATGCCGACCACCACCGTGCGGCCGAGGCGCACCATGCGCGAGGGACGCGCATACGCGGTCACCTCGCCGCTCGCGCCCGTGACCTTCTGGTCGAGCACGCCGAGGTCGATGCGCTCGCCGCTGCGCTGCATCGTGGTGGGGTTGAGCTTGAACAGGTCGTCGCCGAGATCGATCGCGAGCGCGCTGCTGCTGAGGTTGGGCTCGCCGCGCGTCACGTACGCGGTCTGCGCGTCGACGTAGATGTAGTCGTGCGGGTTCGACGAGTACGAGCTGGTGGTGTCCTGCTCGGGCGGCGTATGCGTCTTCACCTGGCCGAGGATCGCGCCGTCGGAGAGCCGCACGCGCGTGACCACGTCCGTGCGGAAGCGGTCGAGGATCACGAGGACGCCGGTCTCGCCCGAGCTCTTCGGCAGCTCCACGTCGCCGCTCAGCGCGGTGACCAGCCCGGCGGGCCGGGTGCCGGAGTTGAGGTAGTTGTCCGCGAGCACCTTACCCTGCACGTCGAGCAGCGAGATCGAGGTCGAGGTCCAGTCGCTGTTGATCACGGCGAACGCCGGGCCCGTGGGCAGCGCCGCGTCGATGCTCACGATGACGCCGGCGTCACCCGCGTCGACCGGCGTCGAGGCGTCCTCGCTCGGCTGGACCGTGCTCCCGTCCATGTCGAAGCTGGGCAACATCGGATCTGCGACCGGCGGATCGTCACACGCGAACAGAACCACCAAGCCCAACGCCCACTTCTTTGCTGACATCATGAGCCCACCTCTCGATAACTAAGGCTGAAGAAGACCATGCGACCCGAGAGCGGGTAGCCGATCAGATCCATGCAGCGCTGGTCCAGCGCGTCGTCCATGCGCGCGCTGACCTTCACCGCGTCGTGAAACATGCTCAGCCCGGCGCCGAAGCCGAGCTTCGTGCAGGAGGGGCTGTAAGTAAGGTTCTTGTCGTCGTAGAACGAGTAGCTGCGGTGCCAGACCTCAGTCGAGACCGCCGCGGACGAGAGCCAGCCCCAGTCGATCGGCACGTAGAGCTCGGGACGGGCGAAGGCGACAAACTTGGGACGAAACGGCAGACGAGTCTGGAGTGCGGTCTCGGTCTCCATCCACGTGAAGGCGCCGCTCGGGCGAAACCAGCGCGTAATCTCTCCGGACAGGCGCGACTCCACGCCATACACGTGCACCCTCGACAGGTTCTCGTAGGCGACCTGGTACTGCGCCGTGCGGATCAGCGCGATGGAGTCCTGACGCTCCTGCCAGAAGCCGCGCAGCTCGGCGCTTCCGCTCAGGATGCCGACCTTCCCCTTGGCCGTGAGGCCGCCGTCGTACGAGGTGGACTTGACCGGCCGCAGCCCGGGCGAAGCCAACGTCAGCCCACCATCGCCGAACAGCTCGAAGATCGTGGGCAAGCGCGTGCCGGTCGCGAACGACGAGCTGAGCGCGACACCCGGCAAGACCTCGAGCACGGCGCCCACGCGCCCCGTCGGCACCAGCACCGTCTTGTCGAACGACGTTGGCCCCTGCGGGCGCACGAAGTAGCTGGCGGTGTTGCTCCACTCGAGGCGCACCGAGGGCCGCACTTCCCAGCGCATCTTGCCGAGCGCGCCATGTGCGATCAGCTCGGCCGTGCCGGAGGCCGTGTGCCGGTGCGACGTGTTCGGATCGGGCCTGACGTAGCGGTCATGCGGCAGGTAGACGTCGAACGCGTACAGACCGATCAAGTCTGCGCGCAGCCACTTGGTGAGCTCCTGCGAGCCCGCGCTGCGTAAAAACAGACGGAACGTGCGGTTGTCGCTCGAGGTGCGCCGGCTCAGCCCGAGCTGGCCTTCCAGATCGTTGAAGCGCTCCGCCCCGAACGAGCCGGCCGCGACGAGCTGGAGGTTCCTCTGCAGGGTGTCGCCGCCCTCGAGCGAGTACGAGGCCGCGGTCAGCGCGCGCACGCCTTCGTGCCGCACCTTCGGCGTCGGCTGCGCGGCCGGACCGGAGAGGCCGCCTCCGCGCACCACGCCCAGGGCGACCACGTGCAGCCGGCCCGGACCGAGCGGGAGCGAGAAGTCGTGGTACCCGCTCGCGTCGTGGAAGTCGCCGTTCTTGAGCTTGAACTCACGGTCGTCCGAGCGATCGAAGGCGGTGCCGCGATCGTCGACGTAGGGGAAGTCGTTGCGTGCGTCGCGCAGCACGAGCTGGGTGTGCGACTCGTAGCCACGGCTCGTCGAGACGTCGCTGCCGGCGGACGCGATGTACGTGCCGTACGAGCCCGCGGTGGCGGAGGCATTGATGCCGTTGAAGTCGCCGCGGCGTGGGATGAGCTGCACCACGCCGCCGATCGCGCCCGCGCCGAGCCACGCCGGCGCGCCGCCGCGGTAGACGTTCACCTTCGAGAACAGCTGGGCAGGGAACACACTCAGGTCGAACGCGCCGCCGTCTGCAGTCGAGAGTGGGATCTCGTCCAGCATCACCAGCGTCTCGTCGCTCTGCGCGCCGCGCAGACTCAGCGAGGCGAACGCACCGAGTCCACCCGTGCTGAGCACGCGCGCGCCTGCAGACTCGCGCACCACGTCGCCGAGCGACAGTGGCGTGGACACGCGCTCCAGCACGTCCAGCGAGGTGCCCGACGCGGTGGGGTCGAGCGCGTTCGTGGCCGCAATCCGGCGTCGAGCGCGAACGCTGACGTCCAACGCAGCGGGGTCCGCACGCGGCGCGTCCTGTGCACGCACCGGGAGGCACGTGCAGGTGAACAGCAGAGCGATGACGGACCGGGCGAACAACCAGCGAGCTCCCAGCTCGAGGCGCGGTCGGACCGAGACGGACGTGGCCGGAGAAAACGCGGAGCCGAACGCCCATTCGTCCTTCCGCCATCCCCGAGGCAGAAAAGAACCAAAGGTTCCGGGTAGGTCTCCGGGCTCGAAGCCAGAGCCTCACCGCCTTCCCAGCTCGCGCCAGTGGCATCGTGATGAGGTTTCGACTTCCTACCGTGGCGGGTCCGCGCCGGCATTGAACCGGCTTCCCTGTTACCCCGCGAGCGGGGCTGTCTCCGGCTGCGACCCACGCCGCACCATCGACCCAGAACGGCCGGAATGTGCGGGAAAAGCCCGCCGAGTCAAGCCTGCCCCCCAGGGCAGAGAGGCGAACTTCTGCGTACGCGCGGCGTGAAGTCTGCGCTTGGCAGAGAACGCTCGGGCGTGCGCTCAGCCGAAATGGGCGCGGAGCCTCTTCGCAGCGCCGACCATGTTCTGAAGCGCCGGCAGCACCTCGTCCCAGCTGCGCGTCTTCAGCCCGCAGTCCGGGTTCACCCACAATCGCTCTGCCGGTATCTTTCCGGCCGCTTTCCTCATCAGCTCCATCATCTGCTTCTCGCTCGGCACGTTGGGCGAGTGAATGTCGTAGACGCCGGGCCCGAGCTCGTTCGGGTACGCGAAGG
>DASUME010000633.1:0-2990 GCA_036277895.1 Polyangiales bacterium | reverse complement strand
GGACTCGAAGTGTTGTCGGTGCTGCCGCTGATCGCCGCCTGGGCCGCGAGCTCCAAGGTCGGCCTGCAGTACGTGATCGAACACAGCCGCGGGTTGCCGCGCGAGGCGCTCTACAACCCGCTGTCGCTGCCGATCGCGTGGTTGTTGCCGCACGGCGCGCTCGCCGCCTTCGGCTCCGTTCTGCTGTTGGTGGCCGCTATCTACGGGTCGATCTCGTTCGGCACTGCGATGTTGCGCGAAGGCCTCGTGAGCGCGAGCGAGCCCGTGCTGGGCTCCCGCGCCCGCCTTCCGCTCGCCAGCGGTGCGTCGCGATCGTTGCTGCGCGTGGTGGCCGCGCGCGAGCTGCTGGCGGTCGTGCGCGATCCTTCACGCGTCGCGCGCGTGCTGCTGTTTCCGCTCAGCCTCGGCGCGATGAGCGCCGTCACCGACCCGAGGCTACTGCGTTCGATCATCAGCGCGCCGCAGCACGCGAGCGCAGCGGCCTTTGCGATCGGCACCTTCGTGTTGATCGGAGGCGGCCTGGCCACGCTCGCGAACGAGGGTGCGGGCTTGTGGCTGTTGTACACGGCGCCCTGGTCGCTGGATACCATCCTCGCGCGCCGCGCCGGGCTCTGGGCTGCGATCGCCGGAGCCAGCACGGTCGCGACCCTGCTCGCGATCGCGGTGGTGGTGAACGACCTGCGCTTCCTCTTCAACGGCTACGCGGCGTTCGCGCTGCTCGGCATCGGCGTCTACGCGTTCGTGTCGGTCGCGCTCGGCGCGCTCGGCACCGACGTCATGGAGAGCTCGCGCGTGCGCCGACTGCAGCCGTTCACGCCGCAGCTCTTCATGCTGCTGACCGGCATGTTCACGTTCGCTCTCTACAGCCAGTCCACGTGGGTGAAATTCGCGCAGCTGGCGCTGTCCGCGCTGTTCGCCTTCGCGCTGTGGCAGAAGCTGCGCGATCACACGCCGTACTTCCTCGATCCCACGGAGGCGCCGCCACCGGCGATCGCGGTCTCCGACGGCATCTTCGCGGCGCTCTCGTTCTTCGTGCTGCAGGGGCTGCTCGGCTTCCTGTTCACGCGGCTGCGCTTCTCACCCGGCCTGGTGTTGGTGTTCAGCTTCACGGGCGCCGGGCTGATCGCCAGTGCTGCGGCGCTGTGGACGCTGTACCGCATCGGCGTGCCCGACCTGCTGCGCACCGTGGGCCTCGTCAGTCCGCTGCGTGGCGTCTCGCTCGGCTTGCTCGCGGGCATCGCCTCGGGCGCGGGGGCGCTGCTCTACACGCGCGCCATCTTTCGCTTCGAGTGGCTGCGCCAGTGGTACGAGCAGAGCGAAGGCCTGGATCCGACGCCGGACCAGCTGGTCTGGCTGGGCGCGCTGGCAGTGGTGGCGGCGCCGCTGTTCGAGGAGCTGCTGTTCCGCGGCATCCTGTACCGCGGGCTTCGTCGCTCGGTCGGCGCGAAGCCTGCGATCTTCGCCAGCGCGCTCGTGTTCGCGCTGGTGCACCCCGCGACGTCGTTTGCGCCCGTGTTCGTGATGGCCGTGTGTGCCGCCACCGCGTTCGAGCTCACCGGCACGCTGGTGGCGCCGATGCTCACGCACATGATCTACAACGGTATCGTCGTCACACTTGCGCTGCGCAACTAGGACCGGGGTGAAGTCTTCGGTACTACTCCGTTGAAGATCGACGCCTGCGCTGATGGACTACCTAGGCTGGGATCGCCCGCTCTGGTAGAACCAGCGACCTCGATGGTTTCACGCGGCTCAGTCACGGCTCTGTGTGTCGCCTTCCTGATCGGCTGCGCGGACGAAGAGCCAGCCCCGCAGGAGAAGCTGGCGACTCCAGAGCTCCCGGAGATCCCCGAGCAGTCGCAGCCCAAGGAGACCGTCGCCGCGCCTGACTGGCTGGGCGATCCCTCGCTGCCGGTCTGCGTGCCCAAGGCGGGAGAGCGCAGCCGCATCTACGATCCGAGCGTCGGGGAAGCGGGTCCCTGGTACTACAACGATCACTCGTTCATTCGCGGGCGTGACGGGACCTGGCACGTGTTCGCGATCACGCATGCGTGGCCGAGGGCGCCCGACTTCGAGCGCGAGCTCGGACACGCGACGTCGCCGTCGTTGACCGCAGCGCCGTGGCAGAAGCAGCCCGCGCCCCTGGCCGTCGACGAGAGCCTCGGCGAGCGCGTCTTGTGGGCGCCATACGTGCTCGAGCACGCGGGCACCTACTTCATGTTCTACTGCGCCGGCGGCGAGCCCGAGCGCCATCGGATGCGGCTCGCGACCTCGAGCGATCTGTACACCTGGACACGCAGCCCAGAGCCGCTGTTCGAGGATGGCGCGTACGCGCGCGATCCGTTCGTGATCCGGATCGGCGAGCGCTGGGTGATGTACTACACCGCCACCAGCGACCCCGCCGGAGGCGCGTACGTGGCGGCGTACCGCACGAGCGACGACTTGCTGCACTGGGGCCCTCGCGAGATCGCGTTCACCGATACCGAGCGGGGAACCTTCGGCGGACCCACGGAGTCCCCGTTCGTCGTGCGCCGGCCGGAGGGTTATTACCTCTTCCTCTCCATGCGCGGTGGGTACGACGCGACGGAAGCGTTCTTCAGCCGCGACCCCTTCCACTTCGAGCTCGACCCGCTGACCGCGCTCGCTGCACACGCAGCGGAGGTCGTGCAAGACGATGGCGCGTGGCACCTCAGCCACTGCGGCTGGGACGCGGGCGGCCTGTATCTCGCGCCGCTGCAGTGGTCGTGCGAGTGATCAACGCCCTCCGCGGATGACTGCGATCAGCTTCGCACGCCGGGCAGCGCCGCACGCGCCCAGGCAGGCACCGGCAGGCGCAGCTCCGTCAGCTGGCCGTGCTCGAGCGTCGCGATCAGACGATGCGGCACGTCGTGCTCGCTGTTGTCGTAGACGCGGACATGCGGCAGCTCGCGCACGGCGTGGCCGAGGTTGATCAGCGAGCGCGGGTAGCGCGCGAACAGCTTGTCACGCGGCAC
>DASUME010000632.1:0-13734 GCA_036277895.1 Polyangiales bacterium | reverse complement strand
GCGGAGAGCGCTTCGAGCTGCCGCGGCTGTTCTATCGCCAGGCGGCGCGCATCGTGGAGGGGCCGTGGTCGATGTCGACCGGCGCGGACCTGCGCTACCCCGAGGTGGATGGCCCGCGCTCGGCGGTCGGCAACCTGATGAACGTGTACTTCGCGCGGCTGGTGCGCGCCGCGAGCAAACATCCGCCCACGGCGCGCCGCGTGCTGCGCGTGTTGCAGCTGGTCGATCCGCCGAGTGCGCTCTTGCGGCCGGCCGCGCTGACGCGTGCGCTGCTCGACGGAGCCGCGCCGCGTACGGCGCCGCGGCTCCCGCGCGCGCTGACGATCAGCGGCGTGCGCTGATCAGGGACCCCGGGAGAGGTCCGTCAACGCGCTCAGGCAAGCGGCGATGGCCTCGTAGTTCTGGTACAGCGCACACGCTCTGTTCAGGGGGTCGATCTGACACACGGGCGGGACGCCGGCCTCGAACCTCATGCCGATGTCGGCGAGCTTCTGGCGCAGCGTCTCGCACTCGATCGGACCGAGCGGACGGCCCCCCTCGCGGCCCGCGTCTCGAACGACCTCGCTACCCAGGTCGGCGAACTGGAGGTCGCTGCAGCCGGCGAGCGCCAGCAGCGCGGCGATCAGCGCGCGCGGCAAGCGGTGGCGACGCGCGCGGCGAGCACGGAGCTCGGGTACTGGCGCGCGAAGCGCTGGGCGGCGTCCTGGCTGGGGCTCTGATCGCGCGTGCACTCTGCGATCGCCCGTAACCCATCCCGCTCCTCGCGTAAACTACCGCGTGGAAAACGCTTCGCGTGCGTGTGCAGCTGCACCAACGCGGCTTCCTCGTCGCCGCGTCCCAGCGCCTCGGACGCGCTGCGCAGGAGCGCCATCTCTTCGCTGAGCGTATCGGCCGCCGGCACGATCTTGCGCGGCTTGGCTTCCTGCGCAGGCGCGAGCTTTTCCTCGACGGCGAGCGGCTCTTCGACGGGCACCACCGCGACGCTCGGCTCGATCACCGGCTCGACCAGCGCAGGGGCGACGACCGGAGCGGGCACCGAGACCGCCGGCAGGGGCGCGCGTGTTCCGTACACGGCGAAGCCGATGCCCGCCGCGGCGATCGCGCCCACGGCCGCCAGCTTGCCGCCGAGCGCGACCCAGCCGGTCTTGGCCGCCAGCGCGGCTGGAGCCTGGCTGTTCAGCGCGGCGGCTTTTCCACCGCTCAGCGCCGCTCCGGCTGCCGGGGCGCCGATCGCAGCGGCGAGCGCAAAGCGCACGCGCTGTTGGGCGCCGTCGTCGGGCGGGTCGAACTCGTCTCGCGCGAGATCCAGCATGGCTCGCAGGTCGTTCGGTAGCTCATCCATGGCTGGCCCCTTCGGAGGCGAATGCGACGAAGCGTTCACGCGCGCTGCGCAGGCGTGAGTAGACGGTGTTTTGGTTGGCGCCGAGCGCCTGGCTGATCTCCGGCGCGGTCATGCCCTCCAGCTCGGAGAGCACGAACACCGCCCGACGATCGTCGTCGAGGCTGTTCAAGAAGCCCTCCAGCTTGCGCATTGCCTCGGCCTTGGCGGCGCGCTCGTACGGACCGCTGGTGTGGGAGATCTCTTTCTCGACGTCCAGGCTCTGGGCCTGCTTGCGCTGGGCGCGGCGGCGGTAGTCCCGCGCGACCCGGAGCGCGATCCCGAACAGGAACGCCTTGGCGGACGCATCCGGGCGCAGATCGGACAAGCGACGATGCACGACCAGGAAGGTGTCCTGGGCCGCGTCTTCCACCCAGGAGGGGTGCACGCCCAGGCGCCGCAGGCTGCGCCACACGAAGTTGAAATGCTCGGTGTACAGCGTGTCGAATTCGTGCGTCACGGCCACGCTGCTCGCTGACGGCTCGGCACGCGGGCTCGGGGAGCCTGCGAACAGAGCGCGCTCTTGAATGCCGAGGGCCGACAGCATGGTTCACCACGATCATGGCCGGGCTCGTTGGGATCCATCATGGAGACCGTTTTTATCGCCGTGCTGCAGCAAGAATTGGGTACCGGAATCGCAGCCCGAGCCGGCCGTAGACCGTCGCGCGCTCGACCGTGAGTGTACGGGTAGGATCGGTCACTCGAAACTGGGGGCGCGCCGTGACCGGAGCACCTACGCCGCCCTCCACGAACAGCTCCAGGGGCCTGGCCAGCCGCGCGGCCAGCTGCGCGCCGGCGCGCGCCTCGACCCAGTATCGGGTCTCGGGGCCGTCGGGATCCGCGATCCCGCGCACCGAGGCGTGCGAGCGCACGCCCGCGATTCCGAGGCAGGGGCCCGCGCGCAGCCAGGTCCCCCACAAGCCGCAGGCCCCGAGCCCGAGTGCCTGGCTCGATGCGCGCACGTCGCCACTTCCGAGCTCGCTCTCGCTCGGCAGTCCCACATCGACGCGCAGCTCCGCGAGCAGCCACCGCCACGATGCACCGAGCCCCACGCCGAGCGCACCCTGGCCGGCGGGGCGATCCATCACCCGCCACAAGCCCCCGTGCACAGCGGCGTGCAGCACCCAGGGCCCGGCAGCCGGCTGCGGAGCAGGTGGGGGTGGCGGAAGAGGCGGAGGTGGGGGTGGCGGTGTCTCGGGGGGCGGCTCCGGCTCGGGCTCCGGTGGCGGGGCGAGCACGAGGCCGGGATCGATCGCGGTCGCCACCAGCCAGGCCGCCGTATCGGCCAGCGCCGTACAGTCCGGACCCGTGAGCACGCGACGCCCGCGCACGCCCTCGCCGTCGAGCTGGAGGGTGAGCTTGAAGCCGCCGCGCTGCGGCTCGACCTGCAGCTTCGCGCGCAGCGCGGCCTGCTTGGCCCGTTCGCCGAGCAGCTCATTGAGGCGACTCTCCACGACGCTCTGCTCCGGACATGTCTCCGGTGCGCTCCACGTGAGCTCCAGCGCCGCCGCCCGCGACGCCGACAGGCCGAGCCAGGCCCCCAGGCAGATCGCAGCGCACGTTCGGAAAGCTCGCATCACGGGAACACGCTTCGTAGCGCAGCTCGGCTGTCAGAAGATAGATCGCTGCGCGCACATTCTTTCGCGATCGTCCGTGGATGCGACAACCACTGACCCAGCTGCCCCGGGTCGGTTGGGGAACGCCGTGCGACAAACGGTCGCAGCCGAGCCGCCCGCGAAGAGGCTAGCTTCCGGCCTTCAGCTTGGAGGCTTGGTGATGAACAAGGGTTTGAGCGCGATCATCGCGACGGGACTGATGCTCGTGGGCGGCACTGCCTACGCGCACATCGAGATCGAGGGAGCCGGCACGGCGAACGCCAGCAACCTCACCACGTTCAACGTGGGCCACGGTTGCGAAGGTCTCGACACCTTCAGCGTGACGATCACGATCCCTCCCAACATCACCTCGGTGCGCGCGGTCCCGAGTGGGCCGTTCGTGCCCACGGTCGTCAAGGACGCGGCCGGCGCGGTGACGAGCGTCAAGTTCGAGAAGGCCGAGTCGTCGATCGCGACGGGCGACCCCAACTTCTACCCTCTGCAGGTGCGCTTCAAGACGCCCGACGCGCCGTTCACTACTGTATACTTTCCGACCACGCAGGTGTGCCGCGACGCGGCGGGCACGAACGTGAAGACCACGGACTGGGTCGCCACCACGCCGAGCGCGACCGAGGATGGTCCCGAGCCGGCGCCGGCGCTGTTCCTGCTGCCGGCGCACAGCGCCGGCTGGAACAAGTTCACGGTGCCGGTTGCGCTCACGGACCTGAGCGTCTTCGATGACGCGCAGATCGTCTGGGCTGGCAACGCCGTGTACAGCAGCAACGCCACCACCAAGGATCTGATCGGCAAGGAGCCCAACACCACGGCGCTCACCACGATCGCCGCCGGCACCGAGATCTGGGTCAAGTACTGATGCGCCGCGCCCTCACGCTGATCGTGCTGGTCTGCATGGCAGGCGCCTGCAACGACGACAACGAGTCGCCGCTGCTCCTGGACGCGTCGACGCAGGTCGACGCCTCGACGCCGAGCGATGCCAGCGTGCCGGCCGATGCGACGACGCCGCCGCGCTCGCTCTTGCCGCGCTTCGGCGGCCTCGAGCGCCCACCCACGGCGCTGCCCGACGACCTCAAGCCGCCGCGCTAGTTGCGGGCGTTGAGCGCGCGGTAGAGCGTGCTGCGCTTCGAGTCGTCGAGGCCCACGCTGGCTTCCTGCGCGCGCACGTTGGCGAGCTCGGAGTGCTCCTCCTCGCGCGCGAGGGTCTCGAAGCCGAGACGGCGGTAGTACGGCTCGTTCCAGGGCACGTCGCGGAACGTGCGCAACACCATACGTTCGAAGCCGAGTCGACTGCCAAACTCGGCGAGCGCGTCGAGCAGCTGGCGGCCGAGGCCCTTGCCCGCGTGGTCCGGGTGCACGTCGAGCTCCACCACGTACATGTCGAGCGCCATCGGGATCCAGTCGACGAAGCCGACGATCTCGCCGCGCGGGCTCTCGGCCACCCACACGCCGTCGTGCGAGAGCCAGCGCGCGTGCAGGCCCTCCGAGATCGGCTGACCCTCCGCGCACGCCGGGTGCGGCGAATTCTGAAAGCGCTGTGCGGACGCCATCTCGAGCGAGGGCAAGGTCGCGATCTCCTGCGACGTCGCAAGTCGCAGGGTGTACGGGAGGGGCGCCGTCATCTCGCGGAGCTTGCCTGAACCGGCTCGGTTTTTCACTCAGGTCGAACTCGAAATCGATCAACGCAGCGTGAGACCGACGAGTGAACCGAGCAGCACCAGCCAAAGGGTGTTCACGCGCAGGTGGATAGTAAGCACCGCACTGACCAGCGCTAGCGCCGCGCTCGGCAGGTCCACCACCGCGGCGTGCACGGTCTGCACCAGCACCGCTGCCATCAGCGCGACCGACGCCGCATTGACGCCGTCGAGGAAGGCGCTCAGGTCAGGCGCGCTGCGCATCCGCGCGACGAAGGGCGCGCTCGCGGCAACGAGCACGAAGGCCGGCATGAAGATGCCAACGGTCGCGACCAGCGCACCCCACGGCCCGCGCAAGAGGTAGCCGATGAAGGTCGCGCTCGTGAACAACGGACCGGGCGTCACCTGGCCGACCACGATCGCATCGAGCAACGTCTTCTCGTCGAGCCAGCCGCGCTGCACCACGAGCTCCGAGCGCAGCAGCGAGAGCAGCACGTAGCCGCTGCCGAACAGCGCCGAGCCCACCTTCAGGAACACGCCGAACAGCGAGGCACTCGGCACGATCGCGATCACGCCGAGGGCCGCGCGCCGAAGCGGCACCTGGACCAAGCCCGCGGCCAGCAGCAGCGCCAGCTCGTTCACCTGCAGCAGCGAGAGCCCGAACGCGAGCGCGCCGAGCACGCGCAGCCGCAGGTTCGGCATCGCCTTGGGCGCCAAGCTCCAGACCGCCTGCAGCACGATCGCGAGCAACACCGGACGCAGCCCGTACAAGATCTTCTCGGCTGCGGGGTGCGCGCCAAGGCGCACGTACAGCGCGCCGAGCACGCCGGTGAGCAAGGCCGCCGGCGCGATGAAGCACACGCCGGCGGTGATCAGCCCGCGCCAGCGCTGCCGCTCGTAGCCGATGTGGATCGCGAGCTCGGTCGAGTTCGGACCCGGGATCAGGTTGGCGGCGCTGAGCAGGTCGAGGAAGCGCTCGTCGCTGAGCCAGGCGCGCTTGACGACCAGCTCCTCGCGCAGGATCGCGACGTGCGCCGCGGGGCCGCCGAACGCGGTCGCACCGAGGCGCAGGAACAGCAGCGCGAGCTCAGCGAGCGAGCCCTGCCGCGGCGATCTCGTAGGACCGGAGGCGTGCGCCGTGGTCGAAGACATGCGCGGTGAGCATGAGCTCGTCTGCGCCCGTGTGCTGCTGAAACGCGCGCAGACCCTGGGTCACCGTGTCCGGGTCGCCCCACACGGAACAGGAGAGCATCTGGTCGATCATCGTGCGCTCGGCGGCGTTCAAGGTGCGCTCGAAGTTCGCATCCGGCGGCGGCAGCTGCGCGGGCCGCCCGCGCCGCAGGTTCACGAACGACTGCAGCAGGGACGTGCGCAACACGCGCGCCTCCTCCTGCGTCTCGGCCGCCACCACGTTCACACCCAGCATCACGTGCGGCTTCTGCAGCCGCTCGGACGGGCGGAAGCGCGCGCGGTAGATCTCGATCGCGTCCATCAGGTGCGTGGGCGCGAAGTGCGAGGCGAACGCGTACGGCAGGCCGAGCTGCGCGGCCAGCTGCGCGCCGAACGTGCTCGAGCCGAGGATCCAGACCGGCACGTTCTGGCCGTTGCCCGGCACCGCGCGCACGGCCTGGTCCGGCGTGGCGGGCTTGAACCAGTGCATCAGCTCCACCACGTCGTCCGGGAAGGTCTCGGCGCTTTCGTAGCTACGGCGCAGCGCGCGCAGCGTCATCATGTCCGTGCCGGGCGCGCGCCCGAGGCCCACCTCGATGCGCCCGGGGTGCAGCGCCTCCAGCGTGCCGAACTGCTCCGCGATCACCAGCGGCGAGTGGTTCGGCAGCATGATGCCGCCGGCGCCGACCAAGATCGTCTCGGTGCCGGCCGCGACGTGGCCGATCACGATCGAGGTCGCTGCGCTGGCGATGCCCGGCATGTTGTGGTGCTCGGCCAACCAGAAGCGTCGATAGCCCCAGCGCTCGGCGTGGCGCGCGAGGTCGAGCGAGTTGTTCAGCGCCTCGCGAATGCTCCCGCCTTCGCGGACGGGTGAGAGATCGAGCACGGAATAGGACATGGAACCTCGTGCCGGGGGTCGGGCCCGCGCGTCCGTTCGTTACCGGCCGAGCTGATCGATCTCCCAGTTCTCGAACAGGCGCTGCGCCGCGCCCTGCTTGGCGACCCGCAGCATGGCGCGGCCGACCCGCTCGGTGGTGGTGACGTACTTGGGGAATGCCCAGCGTATCACCGGCACCAGCGGCGAGATGATGCGGTAGAGCACGTTGTAGCCGGTGGTCCGCGACGAGATGCCGTGTAGCGGCTGCACGAAGGCGGGCCGGAACACGAACACCGCCTTGAACGGCAACGCCAGCAGCGCGTTCTCGGCCTTGCCCTTCACGCGCGCCCACATCACGCGCCCGCGCTCGGTGCTGTCCGCGTTGGCGCCCGAGATGAACACGAACGTGAGGTTGGGGTTGTGCACCAGCAGCGCGTGCGCGGCCGCCAGCGCGTATTCGTAGGTGATCTCGGTGTAGGCCTGCTCGTCCAGCCCCACCGAGCTGATACCGAGGCAGAAAAAGCAGGCATCGAGGCCGACCAGCTCGCCCTGCACCGACGCGTAGTCGAGCAGGTTGGGCAGGATCAGATCACGCAGCTTGGGGTCGCTCTTGCCGTTCGGCCGGCGCCCGATCGCGATCACCTCCTGCACGTCCTGATCGAGCAGGCACTCGCGCAAGACCCCGCTGCCGATCATCCCCGTCGCGCCGTACAGTGCGACCCGCATGTTTCCCCTCCGTCAGGAGGATCTAACTTGCACCGTGCCGTGTGTCACGAGGTCGCGCACGGTGCGCAGGTACCAGACCGCCCCCACGGCCATGAAGCGGCGCTGGCGCGTGAAGCTCGGCTTGTTGCCCTCGATGCGGTGGCCGATCAGCTGCGCCGCCCAGCCGCCCACGAACGCGCCGAGCGCGACCGGCGGCAACCAGGCCAGCGCCACCGAGCTGCCGATCAGCGTGATGCCGGCCAGGTGCAGGGCGCGGTTCACCGGGTTCCGATGATCGTGATCGTATTCCTGGAGCAACCGTTCGAGCTCAGACATGGTCAGCCTCCAAGGCCGCGCGCACGCGGGCGAGCTTACGTTCTGCTTGGCCGCGCCTGACCACCTGCGGCGCGTACACCAGGTTGATCGACAGCCTGCCGTGCAGGGTGTTGCAGAAGAACGCGTAGTCTGCAGACAACATCGGCGCCGAGGTGCCGGTGTGGAACGCCACCGGCTGGAACGCGCCGTAGTCGCGCGCGAACGGCACCAGGCCGCTGTTGCTGATCATCGCCTGCGCGAGCGGGCGCTGGCGGCGCACGAACAGCGCGCCGGTGCGGTAGACCAGGCTGGTGGCCGCGAGCAAGTTCGCGGGCTCGACCGCGACCGCGAGCGAGCGCTTGAGCGCGCGCGCGCTGGACCAGAAGTCCGTATTCGGCTGCGCCTCGAGGTACGTGGCGCTGGTGTAGTTGCCGAGATCTTCCGCGCTCAGCTCGGGCAGATGCGGACGCAGGTTGACCGGCACGCTGAGCGCCGTGCGCAGCCCGCCCGTGGCGGCGGCCATCAACGCGCCGGTGATGGTGGTCGCTTCCTTGCGCGCGCGCTCGATCAGGCGCGTGGTGCTCGCTTCGCTCAGCTCCACGTGGAGGTAGGCGGTGCTGAGCGCACGCGGCGCGCTGCGGCGCAACGCGAAGCGCGCCATGCGCAGCAGCGAGCCGGTGAACGCGCGCGCGCGCTGGCGCGGCGTGTACGAAGGCAACATGCGATCGAGCACCGGGTGCAGCGGCCGCGCCGGCCGTGCGGTCTGCTGCGCGCACAGCGCGAGCAGCTCCGCGCACAGGCTGTTGATGCTGACGCCGTCCGAGAGCGCGTGGTCGGCGACCACGATCAGCTCGCTGCGCTGGCCGAACCCACCGAGCAGGTAGTGCAGCTCGAGCGGTCCGTGCAGCGGCGTGTCGAGCAGACGGGGCAGGGCGCGCTGCCAGTGCAGCTCGTCGCGGCGCGCCTCCGTCCGCAAGGTCAGAGGCGGCGAGTGCTCCAGGGCGCGATGGAGGAAGCGCGTGCGCTGCACCGAGGCTCGCAGCAGCGGGTGCCGCGCTTGCAGCTGGCGCAACGCCCACGCGATGCGCTGCGCGGGCAGCACACCCTCGATCGCGATCACGCGCGCGAGGTTCGTGGGCGCGAAGGCGCTCAGGGAGACGAAAAAACGCTCGCTGCTGCCCAGGGTCTGTGGCAGCGTCGCAGGCTGTACGGGTGGAACGGACCTGAGGGCTTGTTCGGGTTGACCCATCGCTGCCGCCACGCGACTGCAAGAGCAAGACCATGGCTGGATTGACGGCGAAACCTCGATCGTCGCGCGCGCCGGTCAAGGGCAGCGCGCACAGTTCCTGGCTTGCCCGCGAGCGATGCTGGCTGGACGGTCTGCAGACTGCGGAACGCGCGCTGTACGAGTTGGACTGTGCTTTGCTTTGCTGACGCCGATGGCGATCAAGGCGTTACCCGTTTCGGTTCCTGCGTCCGCTCCCTTCCCCGAGACCCTGTGCGGAGCGGGCGACCTGCCAGCCTGGGTGCGCCGCGAGCTGTCGCGCTTGCACGCTGCGCTGCTCCGCTCCGGAGCGGTGCTGCTGCGCGGCTTCGCGTTGCAGGATCCGGCTCAGTTTGCCGAGGCGGCGGAGCTGATCGCCGGTCCGCTCGACGTGGAGTACGAGGGCCCGAGCCCACGCACCGCGCTCGGCGCACCCGGCGTGTACACGGCGAGCGAGGTGACCGGCAAGGTGGCGATCGCGGAGCACGCGGAGCTCAGCTACATGCCCACCATGCCGCGCCACGTGTTCTTCTGGTGCCGGCAGCCGGCCGCCTTTTTGGGTGGCACCACGATCGTCGACGGCCGGCGTGTGCTGGCGCGGTTGGATCCGGAGCGCATCGCGTCGCTGCGCGCCGGGCTGCGCATCCGTCGCCGGCATGCGCGCGCGGTCGGACCGCACGATCCGTTCGAGCTCAAGCGCTGGACGCTCGGCTTCGGGCAGACGCGCGAGGCCGCGCTGGAGCGCGCGCGTGCGCTCGGCTTTCATGCGCGCTTCGAGCGCGATGGCTCGCTGACGCTGGAGCACACGCAGCCCGCGCTACGCGTCCACCCCGAGACCGGCGAAGAGGCGTGGCTCAACCACCTGCTCGTGTTCCACGCTTCCGCGCCGGCAGCCGTGCTCGATCAGCCACTGGCCAGCCCCGCGCTGCGTCGGCTCGCGCAGCTGTATCGCGCTGCGATGCCGCGCCTGGGCCGCGAGGTCGCAAGCGACGTCAGCCTGCCGGACGGCACGCCGATCGACGACGAGACCGTCGCGCACGTGCGCGAGGCGATCATCGATGAGACGGTGGCCGTACGCTGGCGGGCCGGCGATCTCTTGATCGTCGACAACCACATCGCCCTGCACGGGCGGCAGCCATATCGTGGGGCTCGCGAGGTGATCGCAGCCTGGTCCAAGGCGCGCGCCTAAGGGCGAAGGCGCGCCTCGGCGTTCACTTCTGGGTGGCCTGGGGCGCCTGAACGGCCTCCTGTTTCTTGCGCCATTCCGCCAACTTGCGGCGAGCGCGGGCCTTCTGCTTCTTGCGGGTGGGTCCGTCCTGGGGGCTCGACATGGCGCGGGTCATACTACGCGCTCCGCGTCTGGCAACCCGAAGGAGAAGCGCGCGTGCAGCCCCTGCTCTACCGTGAGCTCGTACCCTGGTACCAACTGCTCGACCCGCGTGAGGACCATGCCGACGAGGTGGCCGCCTACCAGGCGGCCTTCGAGCGCGCGAACCCGGAGGCGCGCACCCTGCTCGAGCTGGGTGCGGGCGCGGGCAACAACGCGTCGCACCTCAAGCAGCGCTACCGCTGCACGCTGAGCGAGCCCTCGCGTGAGATGCAGGCGCTGAGCCTCGCGCAGAACCCGGACTGCGAGCACCTCGCCGGCGACATGCGCACCGTGCGCTTCGAGCGCACGTTCGACCTCGTGCTGGTGCACGACGCGATCATGTACATGACCGACGAAGCGCAGCTGCGCGCCGCGATCGAGACCGCGTTCGTGCACACGCGCGAGGGGGGTGCAGCGGTGTTCGCGCCCGACGTGCTGCGCGAGAACTTCCGCGAGAGCACGGACGTGCACGCAGGCGGCAGCGGCGCGCGCTCGCTGCGCTGCCTGGAGTGGGTGTGGGATCCCGATCCCGGCGACAGCAGCTTCGTCGTCGAGTACGCGTTCTTGCTGCGCGAGGGCGGCGAGGTGCAAGCGATCCACGACCGCCACGTCGAAGGCATGTTCACGACCGAGACCTGGCTGCGCCTGTTCGCGAGCGTCGGCTTTCGCGCCGAGACGTTCACACGCCCGATCGACGATCGCAGCGTCGACACCGTGTTCCTGTGCCGACGTTAGGTGTCGGGCCGCACGTTGTGATCGAGGTTGGCGAGCATCTGCGCCCAGCTGTTCTCGCCCTGCACCACGAATTCGCTCGGCACGCCCTCGTGCGCGAGCGTGACCTCGCAGCCGCTCACGAGCGGCAAGAGCTCGATCCGCACGGCGCTCTCGGGGCCGAGCGAGCCGGCTAGCCCTGCGGCGAACGCGAACGCGAGCACACGCGGGCGCTCCAGCGTGGTGAAGCGCCCGACGTGCTCGAAGTCCTGGTCGTCGCGGCGCTCGATGATGCGGAAGCCCGCGCGATCGAGCTCCACGCTCTGCATGCTGCCGTGCGGCGTGGCGAACAAGAACTTCGCGGCCTGCGCTGGATCGAGCCAGGCGTCGAAGACGCGCTCGGCGCTGGCCTGGAACCGGCGTACGACGCGTACGGTCTCGGTGCTCATGCTCTCCCTCGGCGGCGCGCCGCGTGTGGCGCGTCAGTCGCGCAAGGGTAGCAGCGCGCGCAGCCGAGGCTCGCGCAGGTACAGCCCACCCCAGAGCAGCGCGGCCACGTAGACCGGGAACAGCGTGTGCGAGAACAGCGGCGCGTCCATGCGCACGTGGGTGGCGATCGCGCCGCCCAGGTAGCCGGTCCACAAGATCGCGCCCAGCACCGCGCTGCGCGGGGTCAGGTAAGTAACCAGGCAGAGCAGCTCGCAGAATGCGATCGTCCACAGCGCGTGCGCCGGGAAGCCGAGCTGCGCGGTGCCCTCCACGGCGGGCTGGATCTGCAGCAGCTTGCCGCCGGTGTCGACGGCCAGGAACAGGATCGCGAGCCCGCTGAGCACACGGCTGATCCAGAGCTGCTTGTTCGAGATGGTCACGGTGTCTGCAAAGGTCGCGCTCGCCATGGTCATTGTCCTTCTCCGTTCTTGAAGGGCAGACCAGGGCAGCACGCGAAACTCATCGCGGCTCGGCGAGATTTTCGATGGCGTAGAGCGCGTGGCGCCGCACGCGGTGGCCCTCGGGCAGGCGAGGGTGGTCGAAGTCGTGCAAGTAGCGCATGCCGAGGCGCTCCATGACCGCGCGCGAGCGGAGGTTCTGCGTCGCGGTGTAGGAGACCACACGCGGCACGCGCAGCTGCTCGAACGCGTAGGCGAGCGCGAGGCGCGCGGCCTCGCTGGCGTAGCCATGCCCCCAGGCCGCGCGCGCGAGCCGCCAGCCGATCTCGAGCGCCGGCGTGAAGGAGGCCTCGAAGGGCACGTGCGCCAGGCCGACGAAGCCCACGAAGCTCCCTTGCACCTCGAGCGCCCAGAAGCCGAAGCCGTGCTGGGTGAGGTGCGCCTCGATGCGCGCGGCCTGCGCGTCGCTCTCCTGGCGCGTCAGCGGCGCGGGGAAGTGTTCCATCACCGCGGGATCCGCGTTCAGCGCCGCGTACGGCTCGCGGTCTGCCTCGGTCCAGCTACGCAGGCGCACGCGCTCGGTCTGCATCGCAGAGCAAGCTGGCACCGAGGGTGCTACCTCGGCAAGCATGGTCGGGAAGCACGCCGAGGATCCGCCGTGGGACGTGGGTGAGCTGGTGCAGGCGCTGCGTACGGCGCGCAGCAGCCAGGAAGCGTGGCGCATGGACGAGGCCGAGCAGCGCCAGCGACCCTCGCGCGACGCGATCGTGCGCGTGGTCGCGGACCTGCGTGCGGTGCTGTTCCCCTCGCACTTCGGGATCTCGGAGTTCAGCGAGGAGAGCATCGACTTCTTCGTCGGCAACACGCTCGACCGCACGCTGCGCCAGCTCGAAGAGCAAGTGCGGCGCGCACTGCGCTACGTGCCTCCCCAGGCGATCAGCGCACCCGGCGATCCGCGTGCGCTGGTGGGCTTGTTCGCGCAGCGGCTACCGGCCATCCGTATGGCGCTCGAGCACGACATCCGCGCGGCCTACGAGGGCGACCCCGCCGCGCAGAGCCGCTCGGAGGTGATCTTCTGCTACCCGGGCATCACCGCGATCATCCACCACCGCATCGCCCACGAGCTGTATCGGCTGGGGGTGCCGCTGGTGCCGCGTGTGATCTCCGAGATCGCACACGGCGCCACCGGCATCGACATTCACCCGGGCGCGCAGATCGGCGAGCGCTTCTTCATCGATCACGGCACGGGCGTGGTGATCGGCGAGACGTCCGTGATCGGCAACCGTGTGCGCGTCTATCAGGGCGTCACGCTCGGGGCGCGCAACTTCCCGCGCGACGGCGAGGGCGTGCTGGTGAAGGGCGCCCCGCGCCACCCGGTGATCGAGGACGACGTCGTGATCTACGCGGGGGCGACCATCCTCGGCCGCATCACCATCGGCCGCGGCTCGACGATCGGTGGAAATGTCTGGCTGACGCGCAGCTTGCCACCCGACAGCCACATCGCGCAGGCCCAGCTCCGCGGAGACCCCGAGCCGTGATTGAGCGTAGTTCACGAGCTGCCCTTGATTCTTCAAGGAGACATTTCCTGGGAACCGGGAAGCGCGTTGTTGCGCTCACGCTGCGCAGTGAACGGTTTCGGCATTCTTGAGTTCACCGCGCGGGAATTCGGTTATTGGCACCGACCGTGCAGAACAACGTCGCATGTGCCGAAGAGTTCAGTGCGAGAGCTGCGAGAAGCCGAGCTTTACGGGTTGCGGTCGCCACGTGGACCAGGTCTTGAAGAACGTGCCGGAGGAAGACCGCTGCCAGTGTCG
>DASUME010000631.1:0-4045 GCA_036277895.1 Polyangiales bacterium | reverse complement strand
GTCGTATTCGCCATCCATGAACACGTGGCTGGTCGGGACGAACACGTCCTCGAACACGATCATCGCCTCCTGGCCGCCGAACACGGCGTTGCCAGCGTCGACGTCGCCCGCCTCGAGCGCGCGCGAGTCGCAGCTCTGCCGCCCGTAGATGTAGGTGATGCCCGGGTGATCGACCGGGATGGCCGCGCAGATCGCGTAGTCCTTGTCCGCTTCGCCGAGACGCATGGTGGGCATGACCAGCAGCCAGTGCGAGTTGAGGCAGCCGGTCTGGTGCATCTTGGCGCCGCGCAGCACCACGCCGTCGGGGCGGCGCTCCACCACGCGCACGAACATGTCGAGGTCCGCCTGCTCGTGCGGCGCCTTGCTGCGATCGCCCTTCGGGTCGGTCATCGCGCCGCCGACCACGAAGTTCTCGCGCTGCATGTGCTTCACGAACTCCTGGAAGCGCGCGTGGTACTGCGTGCCGTGCGCCTGGTCCGTGTCGAACGTGACCGAGTACAGCGCGTTGGTCGCGTCCATGCCCACGCAGCGCTGGAAGCACGTGCCGGTGCGCTGACCGAGCCGGCGCTGCATCCGGTTCTGCATCACCACGTCGTTCACGTCCTGCGTCACCTGCAGGAAGCGATTCACGCGCTTGCCACCGCTCAGCTTCGACTCGGCCGTCGCCAGCTCGGGGTCTTCCTCGGCCAACCTGTAGGTCTCGGCCACGGCGTTGATCGAGGGCCGGATCACGGGGTGATCGACAGGCTCCTCGACCGGCTGGCCGAAAAGAAACACGCGCAGCTTTCGGCCGCGCAGGCTCTCGATGTATTCGTCTGCGGTGCGGATCGGCATGGGCAAGCCGTAGCATGCCTCGTCGCCGAACGCGGCCTCGTGCGCGGGGTCACGTCATGCAGAATACAGCCGAAAACGCGCGCTGTTGATTGTAGAGGCCAGCGAGTTGAGCGCGGCAGACTACTCTTCGTCGTCCCAGCCGATGTTTGGCTTGCTCGACTTCGGCGCCGCTTCCTCGGGCGCCTCGCCTCCCGATCCTTGGGCGTCGCTCGGCGCGGGCTTGCTGGATGCGGCGGACTCGCCGGCCTCCGGGTCGTCCGCTGCCTTCTTCGCAGCCGGCTCTTCGTCGGGCGGCTCCGCGCCGTCCGACAAGAACGCGTACGCGTCGCGCGCCGTCTCCTCGCCGATCTCCTCCATCGGAATGTGCCCCCCCTCGGGGTAGGTGCGCACCTCGATCTCGGGCAGGTCTTGCTTCCAGCGCTCGATCAGCTCGGGCGGGACCCAGCGGTCCTTCTCGCCCCACATCAGCATCGTCTTCGCCTTGATCTCGGGGATGTGCGCCACCAGCTCCTCGGTCTCGGCGTACTTCTCGAGCACGCGGCAGTACTGGACCATCGCGTGGCGGTGGCCGTCGCGCAGCAGCAGGCTGTGGTAGCGGTCGATCGTCTCGTCGGTGACGGCATCCGGGTTGCCGTACACCTTGCGCAGGTTGCGCTTCACGATGAAGCGGGGCGATGTCAGCTGCGCGGCCGCGCCGAACAACCTGTTGGCTGCCAGGCCGATGATGAACGGCAGATCCTGCGGGTAGCTGGCCGGATCGATCAGGATCAGCTTGTCGACGCGCTCGGGGTACTTGGTCGCGTAGTACCAGGCGATGAAGCCGCCGAGCGAGTTGCCCACGATGTGCAGCTTGTCGTAGCCGAGCTTCTTGCGCGCCTTCTCCACGAACTCCGCCGCGTACTCCGGCGTGTACTTGTCGTCGTCTGCGAACGACTCGCTCAGTCCAAAGCCGGGAATGTCGAAGCGGATGACCGTGAATGACTCGCGCAGCAACGGCACCCACGAGTCCCAGGTGTGCAGCGAAGCGAGCACCCCGTGCAGCAGCAACACGGGCGGACCCTTGCCCTCGATCGTGTAGTGCAGCTTGGTGCCGTCGATCTCGACGTAGCGGGAGTTCGGCTTCTCGTATTCCTCCTCCAGCATCTCGGTGGGGATGGTGCGCATGCCGAGCACCTTGCAGCCGGTCACCGGGATCAGCGCGAGCGCCAGCAAGACAAGCGAGAGCGGACGGAGAGCCATGGCCGCAGGTTTACGTGCTGCGGAGCCGCGAGGCATTGACCCTGTGAAAGTCGCAGGTTACCCGCGAGCGAACCCCGCCAGAGCACGGGCCAGCAGCGGGCCTGACGGGACGTTCTGGACTACACCGCCCGGGTGTTCGATCCCACACGCCGCGCAGCGTACGCAGCCGTAGCGCTGGCCGTGCTGCTGGGCATCCTGCTCTGGCGCGATGTGTTCGCCAGCACGGTCGTGAGCTGCCAGCGCGGGGCCAGCGGCACGCGTTGCAGCGTGACCGACACGCAGCTGGGGCTGCACCGTGGCACGCTGGTGCTAGCCGACCTGCAGGGCGCGTACGTCGAGGACGAGGGCTACGACCGCTCCGCGCCGCGCCTGGTGATCCAGGGCCGGGGCGGCGACATCCCGCTCGCCGGCAGCAGCACCTGGACGCGTGGCCGGCAACACGAAGCGGCCGCCGCGCTCGACCACTTCGCCGAGGACCCGACCGCCCAGGCCCTGCGCTTCGAGGAGCGGCACGCAGTCGCCCGCGCCCTGGCCGCGATCGCGGTCTTCGCGGCCCTGGTCTGGATCGCCTGGCCGAAGCTCCGGCCGGCGCAGGCCGTACCGGCCGACGAGCCGCGTGGAGACGCGATCGTCGACGAGGGGAACGTCGAACCGACGAGTGTCGTCGTGGCGGCCCCTCGCGCGACGCCCTGGTCCACCCGCGTGGCCGGCGCGCTGCTCCTGCGCCGCGTGCGTTACCGCGAGCTCGGCGAGGATCCGGCTGCAACCTGGCCTGCGTTCGCGATCGTTGCGCTGGTCGCGCTGATCGTCGGCTACGCGGACGGCCTCGGCGGCAGTGCGTGGATCATCAACGGCGAGCCGGTCGCGCCCAGCGTCGCCAACGCCAATCTGCGCGCGGTCGCAGCCGCTGCGGCCGCATGTGTCAGCTGGCCGGCTGCCGCGGTGCTGACCTCGTGGCTCGCCGCCGGGCGTGGCGGTGTGCGCACGCTCGAGCTGCTGCGCGCGCTCGGCTTCGCCAACCTGTTCCACCTGTTCAGCCTGCTCAAGCTCGGCGCGCTGCTCGCGTGGCCGCTGTTCTTCGTGGCCAGCTACGTCGCTGCCCGCGGCGTGTGCAGCGCCGGCCGCTTGCGCAGCTTGTTCGCCACCTGGGTCGGCCAGAGCTTCGCGCTGGTGCTCGCGATCCCACTCTGGCTCGCCGTGCTGAGCCTCGGCTCGGACTGATTCACGGCGAACAGGTCAGGATCGATCTGGCCAGCGGGCACCATCAGCTCTCGACGAGCTGACCCGACGTGACGGCTTCGCTGCGCTTGGTCGAGCTGACCGCGGCGCTGAACGCACCCCAGCTTGCTACTGCGAACAGGCCGATCAGCCAGAAGCAACTCTCGGGGCGGTGGGTGGCCTCCTCGAGGTAGCCGAAGCCGAGCGGCAGCACGAAGCCGCCGAGCCCCCCGAGCGTCCCCACGATGCCGCCCACCGCGCCGACGTCGCGCGGGTAGTACGAGGGGATGTACTTGTAGACCGACGCCTTGCCGACGCCCATGCCCAACGCGATCACCTCGATCAACAGGAAGAAGCCGGTCACGCCGAGCGCGCCGGGGCTGAACACGGATAGCGCGATCGAAGCGACCGTCATCGACACGAACACCCAGTACGTGACCGACCTTGGACCGAAGCGGTCCGACAGATAGCCGCCGAGCGGACGCAGCAAGCTCGCCGGGAAGATGAACAACGCCGTGAGCAGCGCGGCCGTGCCGAGCGGCAGCTTGTACACCGTGGCGTAGTAGTTCGGCAGCCAGACCGAGAGCGCCACGTAGGCGCCGAACACCACGACGTAGTACAGACCGAAGCGCCACACGCGCAGCTCCGAGAGCGGCTTCATGCGCTCGCCAAGGCTGCGACCCGCGCCCGGCTTGTGATCGGGCTGCGGCGAGAGCGTCCACAGCAGGACCGCCATGATCAGCAGCAACACCGT
>DASUME010000630.1:0-4866 GCA_036277895.1 Polyangiales bacterium | reverse complement strand
CGAGGGCCGGCTGAGCGCGGCTGGATACCGCGTTCTGTTGGCCGAAGGTGGTGAGCAAGCATTGACGCTATTCGCCGCCGAGCGCTGCGACCTGGTCTTGTTGGACGTGTTGATGCCGGGGCTGGATGGCTTCGAGACGCTCGATCGGCTGCGTCGCCTGCCGCGCGGCAGCGAGGTCGCCGTAGTGTTCTTGACCGCGCTCGACGACGTGGCGACGCATGAGCGCGCGCTCAAGGCCGGCGTCGACGACTACCTCCCCAAGCCGGTGCGCGCGACCGAGCTCCTGATCCGCGTGCGCTCGTTACTGCGTGTGGGTCAGGCGATGAGCTCGCTGCGCAGCAGCCACGCGGTGGTCTCGGCCCAGCGCGACGAGCTGATCCGCGGCCGCGACCTCCGGCGGCAGCTGTCGAGCTTCATCGTGCATGACCTGAAGAGCCCGCTGAACATGGTGATGGCCGCGACGGACATGGTGAAGCGCAAGCAGCCCGAGAGCGCGGAGACGCTGACCATCGTGC
The DNA here is from genome assembly GCA_036277895.1 of Polyangiales bacterium. Taxonomy (GTDB): domain Bacteria; phylum Myxococcota_A; class Polyangia; order Polyangiales; family DASUME01; genus DASUME01. The sequence continues at coordinate 4,351 of DASUME010000630.1, read as the reverse complement.
AGCGCTCCGCCGCCAACATGCTGCGCATGGTGCACAACTTGCTCGACCTCGCGCGCAGCGAGGACGGCCGGTTGATCGCGCGCCCCAGCGACGTCGACGTGCGCGCACTGGTCGAGGAGCAAGTGGCGGAGATGCGCGGCGCGCGCGGCGAGTGGCACCACGCGATCCAGCTCGAGACCCAGTACCGGATCGAGAACACGCACGCCTGGGTCGACCCGCTGTTGTTACGCCGCGTGCTCGACAACCTGCTCGACAACGCGCTGCGCTACAGCCCGCTGGACGCCGCGATCCGGATCGAGGTCTCGAAGCAAGGGCGCGAGCTGGAGCTGGTGGTGCGCGACGAGGGCCCTGGCATCCCAGCCGCCGATCGCGAGCGCGTGTTCGAGATGTACGCGCGCCTCGACGAGACCCACCCCACGCGCGTGGGCCACGGCCTGGGCCTGGTGTTCTGCCGGCTGGCGATCGAAGCGCAGGGCGGACGCGTGTGGGCCGAGGGTGGACCCGACGGCGTCGGCGCGGCGTTCCACGTGGTGCTGCCCAGCTCCTGAAGCTAGACCTCGCGTATGGAGCCGCGCGGGCTGTTGCTCGACCTCGACGACACGCTGTACGCCTTTGCGCCCGTGGAGGCGCGCGCACGAGCCGCCATCTACGCGGAGATCTCCCGCGACTTGAGCCTGCCGGAGACACGCGCGAAGGAGCTGTACGAGGCCGCCCGCTCGCGCGTGATGGAGCGCCTCGGCACGCGGGCGAGCGCGCACTCCCGGCTGTTGTTCCTGCACGAGCTGGTCGCCAGCGTCGGGGCGCCACTGGTGCTCGCGCGCAAGTGGGAGCGCACGTTCTGGGGCACCTCACTGACCGCGATGACCCCCTACCCGGAAGCGCGTCCGCTGCTCGAGGCCTGGCGCGCCGCGGGAAACCGCACCGCGATCGTCACCGACTTGATGCTCTCGATCCAGTTCGACAAGCTCGACCGGCTCGGCTTGCTCGACCTGGTCGACGCGGTGATCGCGAGCGAGGAAGTGCCCTGGGACAAGCCCGCGCCCGAGATCTTCGAGCTCGCCTGGACGCGCCTCGGCGTGCCGCGCGAGCGCTGCGTGATGGTGGGCGACAACGACGCGCGCGACGGCGAGGGGGCGCGTGCGCTCGGCATCCCGTTCCTGCACGTGCGCGGCAGCGACCGCGACGCACCCGGCATGCCACTGAGCGAGGTCGTGCGCGCGCTAGGCCTCCATACTTAGTCCCAGCCGCGTGATGCCCGTGAACACGAGCCCGAGTGAGCTCAGCGGCAGCGCGACCGCCAGCACCGCCAGGCCTGTACAAAAGCCCGCGCCCGCGAACACCACGAACTCCAGGCGGTCGCTCAGCGTAGGGTGCGCTGCTCGGCCACCTCCAGTCCGATCTCGGCGCGCAGCTCGCCGACCGTGCTGCGCAGCAGGCGCTCCAGGTCTTCGCCGTAGAGCGACTGGCAGGCGCGCCCACGCACGAAGGCGTGGAAGGTGCGCCTGGGCGCGCGCACGCTGCCTGCCGCGAGTGCTGCCAGGTTGAGCACCCAGGCCACCCAGTAGTCACGGCAGCCAGCCGCCAGCTCCCAGGCCGCGATCTCGAACTCGCCGACGTTGTCCGTGTGGTAGCCAGTCAGCACGTGGTGCAGATCGTGGTAGCGCACCGCCCGAACGCGGTCGCCGGTGTTGGGCAGCGTGATCGGCAGCGGACCGAGCTTGAACGCGATCCAGCGGTCGCCGTACCCACCGTCCGCACCGAAGCGGTTGAGCACGAAGTAGCGTGTGCGCGCCGACTGCATCGTGCTCTGGGGGTCGTAGTAGGTGCGAGCCATGCCTCGACGCTGGTGCCGTTCCCCCTGGAGGACAAGCGAGGCTTGGACAACGGCGCCTGAGGCAAAATTGCGCGTGCCACGCTTTCGAACCCAGAACGGGGTTGCCATTGTGCGGAAAAGCTAGAATTGACGCAGTAGCTAACTCTTGGCACGACGCGTGCTCCAATCGGGCGCATGCAGCAGCCGATCACGTTCGACGACCTCGACGACGCAGACATTGCGCCGCCCGAGCGCAAGCTCCTTGAGGTCGGGACCATGCTCGGCACCCACACCGTGATCCGCGGCGTGCTCGGCGAGGGCGGCACGGCCGTCGTCTACGACGCCTGGCACGTCGAGCTGGAGCGCGCGGTCGCGGTGAAGATGCTGCACCCGCACGCGCGCGTCGCACGCGAGGCACGTGCGCGCCTGATCCGCGAGGCGCGCATCTGCGAGAGCGTACACGACCCGCGCGTGCCCAAGGTCTACTTCATCGACGAGCTCGATGACGGCACGCCGTACATGGTGATGGAGAAGATCGAGGGCCCGACGCTGCAGAAGCTGATCGAGTCCGGCCCGCTCCCGATCGGAACTGCCTGCACCATCATCGCGCACCTGCTGGAGGGCCTCGCGGCCATCCACGGGCGCGGCGTCGTGCACCGCGACATCAAGCCCAGCAATGTGATCCTGCAGCCGCGCGACGACGGCACCGTGCGCATCCGGCTGATGGACTTCGGCATCGGCAAGCTCAACTCCGCGTCCCCCGACGTCACCGGCATCACCCGCCAGGGCGACATCATCGGCACGCCTTGCTACATGCCCCCCGAGCAGCTCACGGGCCGCAGCATCGACGCGCGCGCCGACCTCTACGCGTGCGGCATCGTGATGTTCGAGATGCTCAGCGGCAAGCTCCCGTTCCACGCGGGAAGCGTCGCCGAGGTGGTCGCCGCCGTGCTGCGCGACGAGATCCCCAGCGTGCGCACGCTTCGCGCAGACATCCCCGTCGCAGTGGCCGAGGTCATCACCAAGGCCACCGCAAAGGACCCGGCCCACCGCCACGCCAGCGCCGAGCGCATGAAGCTAGCCCTGGTGAGCGCACAGCGCGCCTCCCGCCAGGAACCGCAAAAGCCCGCGGCCGTGCTCGAGCCCGTGGGCCAGTACGTCTAGCTCTTCCACGTACCGTCGCTCTGCAACCGCAGCGAGCGGCGTCGACGCGCACGCTCAGCGCCAGGGGCCCGTGATCGCGATCGAGAACGCGGGGATGCCCTGGATGTTGGCGTAGAGGGTGCGCCCGTCCGGGGAGAAGGTGGCGCCGGTGAACTCGTCGTCGCCGTTGGCGTTGCGAGCCAGGGGCCAGACCTTGCCGTCGTCGGAGATGCCGAGCAGGAAGTTCTCGCCGTCGCCGTCCGTGCAGGCGACCGCGAAGCCGTGCGGTCCGACGGTGATGTTGTCGGGGCCGTCCCATGCGACGCCCACCGGGAAGATCGCGACCAGCTCGAGCTTGTCTCTGCGCGGGTCGTACTTCCAGATCTGCCCCTTGTGCGCGTTCACGGTCGGCGCGTCCTCGGGATCTTCGGGCGTGGGGCCGACGGCGTAGCTGGCGGTGAACCAGATCGATCCATCGCGGCCGCGCCACGCGCCCTCCGCCTTCTGGATCGGCGTCGCGCCCTTGCCGATGCCCTGCTCGCGCGTGGACGTGTCCTTGTCGCCGGGATCCACGTTCGCGATCTCGACCCACTTCACAGGCAGCACCGTGCCCGGCTCGACGACCTCGGACAGGTCGACGGTCACGCCCTCGACCTGCAGCGCCGTGAGCACGCCGCCGGCATGCAGACTGCCCCGGCCGCGCAGGCGGTGAGTCGGCTGATAACGGTAGATCAGACCGTAAGGTTCGCTGGTGTCTTCGGTCAGGTACGCGCTGCCGTCACGACCGAACGCGACCGCCTCGTGCTCGAAGCGCCCCATCGCCTTGATCGGCTCGGGGTTGCCGCCGCGCCAGGGATCGACCTCGAAGATGTAGCCGTGCGGCTTGCTCAAGGTGTCGGTGTTCTCTTCGCAAGTGAGCCAGGTGCCCCACGGCGTCGGACCCCCGGCGCAGTTGTCGAGCGTGCCCGCGAGGCTGATCTTCGACTGCAGCACGCGACCGCGATGGACGAGCAGCGTCGTGGTGCCGCCCGCACCTTCCGGATCGTAAGTAAGGCCCTTCGGCTGCGCGACGGTGACGATGCCGTCTTCCTCCGCGTCCTCGGGGTTGATCTCGTGGTTGCGGACGAGGAAGTCACCGAAGAACGACGCGGAGAACGCGGCCATGCCGTCGTGGCAGCCGGGCACGGTATGCCCGTCCGAGAGCAGCTCACCTTCGCGCGAGAAGATGCGGTAGGTGAAGCCGGCCGGCAGATCGAGGATGCCGTCGGGGTCCGGGATCAGCGCGCCGTAGCCGCCGCTGTTCAGCAGGCCCTGCGCGCTCGCGCGCGACTGGATGACCTGCGAGAGAGAACCGGCGGCGATCACCGCGCCAGTGCCGTGAAGGAAGTTTCGACG
>DASUME010000629.1:0-7796 GCA_036277895.1 Polyangiales bacterium | reverse complement strand
TCGCGCAGGAGGAGCACAAGGGCATCGCCCTGCAGGCGGGGCACGCGCTCGACGCGCTGCTGGAGAAGCAGGCCGACGAGCCGGCGCGGATCGCGGTGCTCAAGCGGCTCGCGGACCTGGAGTCGTCTGCGGAGGCGCGGCGCGAGATCTACGCCACGCTGGCCAAGGTCGCGCTCTCGCTCGAGGACCAGGACAACGCGCTCTACGCGCACAAGAAGCGGCTGGCCGAAGATCCGCGCGACGCGGACGCGCTCGATGCGCTGGTGCAGCTGTACGAGATCCGGCGCGAGTGGGAGCCGCTGATCGCCACCTTGCGTCAGCGCGCGTCCACGCTCGGTGGCCGCCTGGCCGCGCGCGACTTCGGGCGCATCGGCGAGATCTACGCCGAGGAGCTGCACGATCTCGACAGCGCGTTGAGCGCGCTCGCGCAGCTGCACGCGGCGTCGCCGGAGCTGGCGGCCGAGCGTGCGCTGGGGGGCTTGCTCGGGCGCTCCGCGACGCGTGAAGCGGGCGGAAACGCGCGCATGTCGAGCTCGCTCGGCGATGCCTACCGCAACTGGCTCAAGGACAACGAGAGCGCGCTGGCGCACTACGCGCGTGCGCTGGCGCTCGATCCCACGCTGGAGTCCGCGCGGGTGGGCCTGCGCGCGCTGCTGCTCGACGAGCAGACCCGCGCGCGGGCAGCCGACGTGCTGGCGAGCGCGTTCGCGACCAGCGACGACGTGGCCGGCATGCTCGACCTGCTGCCCCATCGCCTCGCGAGCGCGGGCGGGAGCAGCGAGCGTGCGCGCTTGCTGCGCCAGGCGGCGCAGCTGGAGTCGACCCGGCGCAACGATCCGCAGCAAGCGTTCCGGCACCTGTCGGCCGCCGCGATCGAAGAGCCGGGCGACTCGTCGGGCGATCTGGAGCTGTGGCGCCTGACCGAGCAGCTCGGCAACTGGTCCGAGCTCGGCACGCTGCTGCGCAAGGTAGCCGACGAGCTGGAGCCGTCCGTGCCGCGCCACGCGCAGCTGCGGATCAGCGAGGCCGAGCTGGCCGAGCTGCGGCTCGAAGACTTGCCCCGTGCGCTCGAGGCCTACCAGGCCGCGGCGCGTGCGCTGCCCTCGGACGCGCCGCTCGCCGAGGCGGTGTGCCGCGTGGCCGCGCTGCTCGGTCGCTACGCCGATGCGTTCGAGATCGTGGTGGCGCTCGCGGACCGGCAAGACGCCGTGCCCGATGCGCTGCTGCGCATGCTGGAGGAGCGCGCGAGCGACGGGCGTGGCTTCGCGGAGCTGGCGGCCGGCGCGCGCGGGGTGCTCGCCAAGGCGCGCGTGAACGCGCCGGTGCGGCGTGAGCTGCTGCTGCGCGTGGCCGAGTGGTACGAGCAGCGCGCGGGCGATCCGGACGCTGCCGAAGGGGTGCTGCTCGACGCGGCCAAGCTCGGTGGTCCGCACGCCGAGACATTGCGTCGCCTGTCGGGGCTGCAGCGTCGCAAGCCGGGCAGGGCGCTGTTCGACACGCTGCTCGTGCAGGCGGAGCTCCACGATCGGGATCTCGGGCAGCTGGCGGAGGCGGCGGAGCTGGCGCGCGACGTGCTGCGTGATCCGGCGCGCGAGCGTACGGTGCTGGAGCGCCTGGTGCAGCGCAGCGCCGCGCTGCTGCGCGCCGGCCAGCGGGCGGCCGACGGCCAGGCGGCCGAGCCGTTGTTGATCGACGCCACCGCGCGTCTGGCCGACAAGCTCACGGACGAGACGGAGGCCGAGCTCGGCTTGCTGAGCGACGTCGCCGCGCTGCCGATCGCGAAGGACAAGGCGGCGGGCTTCGCGGAGCGCGCGGCCAAGCTCGCGCTCACCAAGCTCAACGACTCGGAGCTCGGCATCGCGCTCTACCAGCGCGCGCTGGAGCTGTCGCCGCACGACGCGGCGCTGCTCGGTGCGCTCGGTGCGGAGTACGACCGTGCGGGCAAGCTGGACGACCTGGTCGTGCTGCGGCGGCGCGAGCTGCTGGCCACAGCGAGCGTGTCGCGGCGCCTCGAGCTGCGGCTCGAGCTGGCGCGCGTGCTCGGTGCGCTGGAGGCGCGCGGCGGCCGGCTGGCGGCGTTGCGCGAGAACCTGCGCGAGGTGCCGGGCCACCAGGAGTCGATCGACTCGGTCGAGAAGATCCTGCGCACGCAGGGGGCGCTGACCGATGTGTTCGGGCTGCTCTCGCACGAAGCGTCGCAGCTGGAGGCGATCGGTGAGACGCACCGGGCGGCGGTCTTGTGGCGGCGCGCCTCGACGCTCGGCGACCAGGAGCTGCACGACGAAGAGCGCGCGCTGACGGCTTATCAAAAGCTGGCAGGGCTGGAGCACGACGACAACGCGCTGGAGTCGCTGGCGCGTATCCGGCTCGGACGCGGTGAGCCCGGGCTGGCGGTGCCGTGGCTGGAGCGCAGCCTGGAGACGCGCGCGAGCGATCAGCGCGTCTCCGTGCGCGTGCGGCTGGCGCAGGCGCAGCAGGCCGCGGGCAACATCGACGCGGCGATCCGCAACCTCGAGGCGGGCGTGAAGGAAGCGCCCGAGGCCTACGAGCTGCGCGACCTGCTCGCGGATCTCTACCAGACGCACCGGCGCTACGAGCCCCTGGCCAAGCTGTTGGCCGAGAGCGCCACGCGCACCGGCGATCGCCAGCTGCTGCTGGCCTACGCACGCAGGGCCGCGCAGCTGTACGCGCGCGAGCTCAACGCCCCGGAGCGCAGCGTCAGCGTGCTGCAGCGCGCGGTCGAGGCACACCCGGACGACCGCCCGCTGAAGATCGAGTACGTGGACGCGTTGATCGCGTCCGCCCAGCTGGAGCAGGCGCGCGGCGTGCTGCAGACGCTGATCGACGAGTACGGCCGGCGCCGCTCCCCCGAGCGCGCCGAGCTGCACACGCGGCTGTCGCGCGTGGCCAAGGCCGAGGGCAACATCGAAGAGGCGCTGACGCAGCTCGACCAGGCCGCCTCGATGGATCGTGCGCATCCGTCCACGCTGCGTGCCCTCGGCGAGCTGGCGATCGAAGCCAAGCAGCTGGAGCGTGCCGAGCGTGCGTACCGTACGTTGTTGCTGCTCGTGAAGAAGCCCGCCAAGACGGGCAACAGCATCTACCCGCCCGTTGCCAACCCGGTGGAGCCGGACGTCGGCGCGGCCGAGGTGCTGTACCAACTGCACCGCATCGCGGCCGAGCTCGGCCAGACCGACAAGGCGGGCGAGCTGCTGGAGCAGGCCGTGCAGACCGCGGTCACCTCCGAGGTCGAGACCGCACGGCTGAAGGCGCTGCTGCTCGAGCGCAACGATGCGCAGCTGCTGCTGCGCGTGCTCGAGCTGCGCCTGTCGCAGGTGTCGAGCCCGGAGACGGAAGCCGAGGTGCTCTCGGATCTGGCGGACGTGCTGGAGTCGACGCTCGATCGCAAGGACGAGGCGTTCGCGGCGCGGCTCAAGTCGCTGGCCTCGGCGCCCGGCAACGACGCGCTGCATGTCTCCACGCTGCGCCTCGCCGAGCAGCTCAAGCGCGAGCGCACCTACGTCGACGCCGTGTTGGCGCTCGAGGAACGCGCGCGCCGCAAGGACGACCTGGTGCTGGCGAGCGACCTCGCGCTGCGCGCCGGCTCGGTGGCCGAGCACCAGCTCAAGGACTTCGATGCGGCGGGCAACGCCTACCGCACCGTGGCCGCGGGCGCGCCGGGCTACGTGGAGACGCAGTTCGCGCTGGCGCGCGTGGCCGGCAAGCTCGGCCAGGACGCCGAGGAGCGCACCGTGCTGGAGCGCATCGCGCTGTTGCCGGACGAGCCGAGCTACGTCGAGGGCAAGCGCAACGCGCTGTATCGACTGGTAGAGCTGCGGGTGCAGGAGCCGGAGTCGCGCGAGGAAGGGCTGTGGAAGCTCGCGCAGCTGGTGAACGTGCAGCCCGACTACACGCGCGCGAGCCAGATCCTGAAGCTGGCGCACGAGCGTGATCCGAACGACGTGCGCACGCTGACCACGTTCGAGCAGATGGCGCGCCAGAGCGGCGATCCACGCGTGTTGCTCGACGCGCTGGAGCGTCGCGCCAAGCGCGAGGACGTGCCGCTGAAGGCGATCCGCGAGGCGGTCGAGCTGGCGTTGTCGCTCGATGAAGGCGCCCGCGCGGAGGGCTTGCTGCGGCGCGCGCTGGAGCTGGCCGAGGCACGCGACGAGGAGAGCGAGGCGTCGTGGGCGCCCGTGCTGCTGGCGCGCGCGCTGCAGAAGCACAACGACATCGAGGGCTCGCTGAACTGGCTGGAGCGCGCGATGTTGGTGAGCGATCCGAGCGAGAGCTTCGAGCTCGGGCTCGAGGTCGCAGCCACCGCGGCGCGGCCGGGTGGCGACAAGGCGCGCGCGATCCGCGTCTACGAGCAGCTGCGCGAGAGGGACCCCAAGGACCGCCGCGTGTGGGGCCCGCTGCTCACGTTCTACAAGGAAGCGGGCGAGCTGCCGCGGCTGCTCGCGGTCGTGAACAGCACGCTGGAGACGCTCGACAGCCAGGTCGACCGCAACGCGCTGCGCCTGACCACGTCGCGCATGTTGTTCGAGTCCGGTCGCGAGGACGACGGCGCGAAGCTGCTCGAAGACGTGCTCGGCGAAGATCCCGATCACGCCGAGGCGGCGCTCAAGCTGGCCGACCTCTACGAGCGGCGCGGCCAGCAAGAGGCGCTGGTCGATCTGCTCAACCGCAAGCTGGAGAGCGCGCGCGAGCGGCGCAGCCCGAGCGTGGTGCCGCTGTCGCTGCGCATGGGCGCGATGCTCGCGGAGACCAAGCCCGATCAGGCTGCCGAGCTGTACAAGCAGGCGCTCGAGCTGGTGCCGGACAGCGACGAGCTGCTGCACGCGGCGATCGAGCAGACCGACGGCGAGGAGCAGATCGAGGAGCGCGCGTCGTTGATCACGCGCTACCTGACGCCGGCCGAGGCGAGCACGCGCGCGGATGCCGCCGCGTACGCGCGCTGGCTGGTCGAGCTGCGCGCCAAGGCGGGCGAACAAGCGCGCTTCGAGGAAGCGCTCGAGATCGCGCACCGGGTGCTGCCGGGCGACGCGAGCCTGCGTCAGTCGCTGGCCACCTTCCACCGCGAAAATGGCGGCAATTTGCGGCTCGCCGAGCTGTTGCTCGAGGAGGCCGACGACGCGGCGACGCACGACGAGCGCAGGCAGACGCTGCTCGCGGAGGCGGCCGACCTGCAGCTCAAGCTGGGTGAGCCCGGCAAGGCCGCGCAGCTGCTGCGGCGCGCCTACGCGCTCTCCTCGGCGGACTTCGAGCTGCTCAAGCGCAGCCTGCGCGCTGCCGCCGCAGCGGGAGAGCTCGGCGCCACGCTGGCCGAGATCGACGCCGCGCTCGCGGATCCTGCGCGCGAGAAGCCGCAGCGCGTGGAGCTGCTGATGATCCGCGCCGACACCGCGACGATGGCGGCGATGCACGACGAGGCGCTGGTCGCGTTGAGCACGGCGTATCAGCTCGCGGGCGAAAGTGCGCTGGAGCCGCTGATGGCGGGCATCGAGCGCGCGCGAGGGGCAGCGCGCGAGCGCGGTCAGCTCGGCCGCGAGCGCGAGCTCACCCTGCGCTTGTCGTCGCTGTTCCAGGAGCACGGCGACCTCGGGCGCGCGATCGAGACGCTGGAGAGCTGGATGCAGCGTGCGACCAGCGACGTGCCGGCGCTGCGCGAGCTGCTGGCGCTCACGATCGCGGCGCGGCGCTGGGGCGACGCGCTGTCGCTGGCCGAGTCGCTGTGCGTGCAAGAGGAGGGCGAGGCCCTCGGGCGCGCGGCGGAGCGGCTGGTGGAGGCGGCGCAGGCGCTCGGCAAGCTGGAGCTGGCGCGGCCGGCGCTGGAGCGCGCGCTCGAGCGCGAAGCCAACCAGCCCACGGTGGTGCAGCTGCTGGAGCAGCTCTACCTGGAGCTCGGCGACAAGCGCGCGATCGCGAAGCTGCTCGCACTGCAGAGCGAGCGCGAGCGTGAGCCGGAGAAGCGCTTCGAGCAGTTCCGCCGCGTGGGGCAGCTGCTGATCGACGCCGGCGATGCCGAGCTGGCGATGACCTACCTGAAGAAGGCGCTGGAGGCGAAGCCGGACGATCTGCCGACGGTGATCTCGGTCGCCGACGCGCACATCGCGGCCGGCAAGCCGCAGGAAGCGCGCGCCCTGATCGAGCGCACGATGGGTGCGCTGCGCCAGCGCCGCTCGCCGGAGCTCGGGCAGCTACGCCATCGCATGGCGCGGCTGCTGCAAGCCGAGGGCGACGAGCAGGGCCGCTTCGACTGGCTGAACGCCGCGCTGGAGGCGGACATGAACAACGGCGACGTCGCGAGCGAGCTCGCGGTGGTCGCCCAGGATCACGGCCAGCTCGACGTCGCGCTCAAGGCGCTCCGCGCGATCACGATGATGAAGGGCGAAGCCCCGATGTCGCGCGCGGAGGCGTTCTACCGCCAGGCCATCATCGTCGCGCAAAAGGGCGAGCCCCGCCGCGCGGTGCTGTGGGCCAAGAAGGCGAAGGCCGAAGACCAACACTTCCCGGGTGTCGATCGGCTCATTCAGGAGCTCGAGAGCGCCTAACTCAACGTGGTCGTCGACGTAGTCGTAGGCGTGGTCCTAGACGTGCGTCGTGGACATGGACCCTTACTCCAGACTCTCTTGGCCACGATGAAGGGAGAGAGTCGCCCGTAAGGGTCGAGGTCCAGGTCGCACGTCGAGGACCAGGTCGACGCCGACGATTCCGACTACCTCCACGACCACGTGGAAGAGCTAGTTGGTGATCGAAGGGCTCTTGCGCGACTGCGTGAGGGCCGTTCGGATCTCCTTCGCGTCTTTGGCGTTCGGGCGCTTGAGCAGGTAGTGCGCGAGGTCCATCGATGCCACCTGGTGGGCGCCGAGCTTCAGCGCGAGCAGCCCTCTATCGCGGCGTAGCTCGGGTGTGGTCGAGAGCTCGACCAGGCGCTCGGTGACCAGGAACGCGTGCGCGTGATCGCGGCGTGAGTCGTGGATGCGCTTCAGGTTGAGCAGCATTCGTTGCGCGAGCTGCGACACGTCCACCTCGGACAGGTGCTCGTCCGTGAGCTGCGTCTGCGGGCCGAGCGCGCGCGTCAGCAGCGTCTCCAGGTCGGCGCGCGCCAGCACGCGGCCCTCGAACGGATCCACGTACACGCCTTCGCCTTCGCCCACGCGCACCAGGAAGTGCCCGGGAAAGCCCACCGGCGCGACGGGGATGTTCACGCGCGTGCCGATCGCCACGTGCACCACGGCGAGCGCGATCGGGATGCCCTGGCGGCGCCGGATCACGCTGTCGAGGTAGCTGTTCTCGGGGTCGTGGTAGTCGCGTGCGTTGCCGCGAAAGCCGAGCTTGATGCGCACGTGGTGGATCAGCGCGGCGGCTTGCTCGTGCGCGTCCAGCTCGTCCGCGGCCTCGCCTTCGAAGTCCTCGGCCAGCTGATCGAGCTGCGCGACCACCTGCTGCGGTGCGAGCTGCGGGTGCGCGTCGCGCGCGATCCAGATCGCGGCGTGCTCGGCGCGTGCGTCAGGCCGGCGGACCAGCTCGCCCAGGGTGCGACAACCGAGGAGGTGCTCGCGGTTCTTCATGTGAACTCGTGCTCGGCCCAGGCGCCCAGCGTGGGGATCTCCTCACCGAGCACGGTGGGCATGACACACCAGCGGAGCACGTGCTCGCCCAGCGGCACGTGGAAGGCCTCGCCGTCGCGCTCGACCAGCAGCACCGGCGGAGGCGCCAGCTGGGTGTCGGGATCCGGCTCGCACACGCCCCACTGCACCGGGCGCGCAAACGTCACCGTGGCCGCCACCGCG
>DASUME010000628.1:0-5966 GCA_036277895.1 Polyangiales bacterium | reverse complement strand
CCGTGAGCGGACCGCGTGATAAGGTTCGCCGAGAAGGTGAGGGCACATGGCTGAGGGGCTGAATCGAGCAATTCTGGTTGGTAATCTCGGGATGGATCCCGAGCTCAAGTTCACCCAGGGCGGCCAGGCCGTGCTGCGCATTCGGCTCGCGACCAGCGAGTCGTACGTGAACAAGGCGGGCGAGCGCCAGGAGCGCACCGAGTGGCACACGGTGATCGTGTGGGGCAAGCGCGCCGAGGCGCTCAACAAGATCTTGTCCAAGGGCCGCACGATCTGGGTCGAAGGCCGGATCCAGACGCGGAGCTGGGAAGACAAGGACGGCGGCAAGCGCTACGCGACCGAGATCAACGCCAACAACATCGGACTCGTCGGCGGCGGTGGCGGACGCGGCGGTGAAGGCGGCGGTGGCGGAAGCTACGGCGGCGGTGGCGGCAGCGGTGGTGGTGGTGGCGGCTTCGGTGGCGGCGGTGCGGGCGGAGGCGGGAACGACTTCGGCAGCGCTCCCGACTTCGAGGGCGGCAACGACGACGACATCCCGTTCTGAGCCGTGGCGCGAGAGCGTGCGGATCGCCTGCTGGTAGCGTGCGGACTGGCGCCTTCGCGCACGCGTGCGCGGGCGCTGATCGAGGCGGGCAAGGTGTTCGCGGACGGTGCGCCGGTGAAGACCGCGAGCGACCTGCTCGCGCCCGCGGCCGTGCTCACGCTGAGTGAGCTCGACCATCCGTACGTGTCGCGCGGCGGCGCGAAGCTGGAGGGCGCGCTCGACGATCTGAAGGTCGAGGTGCGCGCGCTCGTGGTGGCCGACATCGGCGCCTCCACCGGCGGCTTCACCGACTGCGTGCTGCAGCGCGGCGCCACGCGCGTGTACGCGATCGACGTCGGCCACGATCAGCTGCACCCCACGCTGCGCACGGACCCCCGCGTGATCGCGCACGAGGGCGTCAACGCGCGCGAGCTGACGAGCTTGCCCGAGCCGATCGACCTGGTCGTCGTCGACGCGTCGTTCATCAGCCTCACCAAGCTGCTGCCCGCGCTGGCGAAGCTCGTGCGCGAGGGCGGGCGCGTGCTCGCGCTCGTGAAGCCGCAGTTCGAGGTCGGCCCTGACCACCTCGGCAAGCGCGGCGTGGTCACCGACGACGCCTTGCGCGAGCGCGCCCTGCAAGACGTCATCAGCGCCGCCCAAACCCTCACGCTCCGCTTCCTCGCCAGCGCCGACTGCCGCCTGCTCGGGCCCGAAGGCAACCGCGAGATCTTCGCCCTGTTCGAGCGCTGAGGCTGCTATGTTCCAGATCCGCACGGCCGTAGCCGCCCGGAGAAGAGGGCGGCGCGGATGACTCGCTGGATAGTTGGGTTGCTCGACGCGCAGGTTGCGATCGCGCGGGAGCGGGGGGCGTTCGAGGACCTGCCGGGGCGCGGCAAGCCGCTGGAGGTGGACGACCTCGCGGGGCTCAGCGCCGAGCAGCGCTTCGACGTGCTGCTCGCGCGCAGCCTGGGTGAAGTGGCCCCCGAGGTCGCGATGATCCGGAGCATTCGTGCCGGACGCCAGCGCATCTCGCAGCTGGCTCCCTCGAGCGAGAAGGCCGAGCTGGAGACGGCGCTGCGCACGCAGGTCAGCGCGTTGGCGGCGGCCGTGAAGGCGCGCCGCAGCGTCTAGCGCTTGGGGGTCACCACGGGCGCGTGCGGCTGCACGACCTCGTCGATCAGGCCGTACTCCTTTGCCTGCGCGGCGGTGAGGTAGCGGTCGCGCTCGGTGTCCTTGCGGATCTGGTCGACCGACTGGCCGGTGTGGCCGGCCATGATCTCGTTGACCCGCTGGCGGATGTACAAGATCTCGCGCGCGTGGATCTCGATGTCGCTCTGCTGGCCCTGGAAGCCGCCGAGGGGCTGGTGGATCATCACGCGGGCGCTGGCGAGCGCGCGGCGGCGGCCGCGGCTGCCTGCGCACAGCAGCAGCGCACCCATCGAGGCTGCCTGCCCCACGACCACCGTCGCGATCGAGCAGCGCACGTACTGCATGGTGTCGTAGATCGCGAGCCCGGCCGTGATCGAGCCCCCGGGGCTGTTGATGTACAGCGTGATCTCGCGGTCCGGGTCGTCGCTCTCCAGGAACAGCAGCTGCGCCACGATCAAGTTGGCGACGGTCGCGTTCACCTCGGTGCCGAGGAAGACGATGCGATCCTTCAGCAGCCGGCTGTAGACGTCCCAGGTGCGCTCACCGCGGTGGGTCGTCTCGACGACCCGCGGCATGGGGATGTGAAAGGGCTGGTCATCGTCGTCGGACATGTCGTTCTCCGCGCGCCGAAGCGCTTACCCCAGGCTGCTCTCGATCACGCGCCATGTCCAGCCGTGCGCTGCCCGCTCGTCCCGCGTCGATCGCAGGCGTATAAGCCTGGCCGACCCCGCCGGTCGGTGACGGGGACGCATGTTCGGAGATGCGCAGTTGGACGATGACGAGCCGGGGCGCCTGAGCGTCTTTCCACACGGACCGCGTGCGTCCGTGTGGGTGCTGGAGGACAGCGCACTGCAGGCGGCGATGGTGGTCGAGGCGCTCGCGCCGCTGGCGGACGTGCGCCTGTTCCACGACAGCCCCCAGCTGCTCGAGGCGCTGACGGAGACCCGCCCGGACGTCATGGTGCTCGACCTCCACGTGCCGGACATCTCCGGGCTCGAGGTCCTGCGCATGGTGCGCGCCGAGAGCGACGAGGTGACGCTGCCGGTGCTGATGTTGACCGCCGCGCGCGGCACCGACGCCTCGCTGGAGGCGCTCGCGGCGGGGGCGAACGACTACGCGATCAAGCCCTTCATCGCCGGGGAGCTGCGCGCCCGCGTGGCGACCCTGGTGCGCGTGCAGAAGCTCCATGCGCGCGCCAGGCGCGCCGAGCGCGAGCTCGCCCAGGCGCTGACCCGCGTGGGGGCCGCGCGCGCCCAGGCCGAGGCCGACCGCGAGCGCCTGGCCGAGAGCGAAGAGCGCCAGCGTCGCGTGGTCGAGGCCTCCGGCGCGGGCTTGTGGGAGCTCGACGTGCACACCGGGCGCGTGATCGCAGACGAGCGCATGTTGAGCTTGATGGGCGCGCCCTCCGGCGTGGAGCTGAGCGTCGAGTCGGGCTTCGCCAGCGTGCAGAGTGACGACGCCGAGCGGCTGGCCGAGGCGGTGCGCAGCGCCCTGGCCGGCGAGAACGGCGGGCGCTACGCGATCGAGTTTCGCACCGGCGGCAACGCGGGCGTGCCCTTGCACTGGGTCGAGAGTCGGGCGCAGGCGTCCTTCGATGAACACGGACGCGCCTCGCGGCTGGCGGGCGCGCTCATCGACATCACCGCGCGCAAGCTCGCCGAGCAGCAGCGCGCGGCGCTGAGCGAAGATCTGCGCAATCGCGAGCTGCAGCTGCGCCTGGTCACCGATGCGCTGCCGGTCCTGATCTCGTTCGTCACGCCGGACGAGCGCTACGGACTGGTCAATCGCGCCTACGAACAATGGTTCGGAGTGCCCGCCGCGCAGCTGCTCGGACGCTCGGTCCGCGAGGTGATCGGGGATGCCGCCTACGCCGTGCTGGGACCTTACGTGAAGCGCGGGCTGGCGGGCGAGCGCTTCAGCTTCGAGCAGTACGATGTGCCGTATCGGCTGGGCGGCAAGCGCGACGTGCACGTCACCTTCATCCCACTGCGCTTGGGCGACGACCGCGGCAACGGCTACGTGGCGTTGCTGGACGACATCACCGCGCAGCGCAAGCAGTCGCAGTTCGAGCAGCAGCTGATCGGCATCGTGAGCCACGACCTGCGCACACCGCTGAACGTGATCGGCCTGTCCTCGGGGAGGCTGGCGCGCGACGAGGAGCTGAGCCCGAAGGCGACCAAGAACGTGGTGCGGATCCAGAACGCCGCGCATCGCGCCGCGCGTATGGTCGCCGACCTGCTCGACTTCACGCAGGCGCGCCTGGGCGGGGGCATCCGCATCGAGCGACGCCGTGCGAACCTCCACGAGCTGGTCGCGGCGATGGTCAACGAGCTGGAGGCGGCCGACCCGGATCGGCAGATCGAGTGTGTGCAGGAGGGCGACGGCGAAGGCGAGTGGGATCCCGAGCGCGTCACCCAGGCCGCGCAGAACCTGATCGGAAACGCGCTCAAGTACAGCCCGGCCGACAGCGTCGTCCGTGTGACCACACGCGGGGTGGCCGGCAGCGCGGAGCTGCTGGTGCACAACCAGGGCACGCCGATCCCAAAGCACAAGCTGTCGGTGCTGTTCGAGCCGCTGCAGCGCGGCGTCGAGCGCACGGACACGGTGACGCGTAGCGTGGGGCTCGGGCTCTACATCGTGAAGCACATCGTCGAGGCCCACGGCGGCAGCGTCAGCGTGCACTCCTCCGAGCTCGACGGCACCACCTTCAGCGCGCGCTTCCCGGCGGCAGCTCTTTGAGGGTTCGGCGCGTCTTGCGCTAGGCTGATCCGGAGGGGCCAGCCTTGTTTCGGATCCGACGTATTCACGACGACGTGGCGCCCGCGAACCAGCGCGCGCTGGTGCGCGTGCAGGAGATGCTGCGCGAGCAGTTCCCGCTCGTGAACCAGTCGTTGATCGACGAGCTTCAGCTCAGCCTGCGCGACCCGCTCGCGCACAAGCTGCGCACGGTGGTCCTGGTGGCCGAGAGCGCGCGCGGGCTGCGCGGCTTTGCGACCGTGATGCACGCTCCGGATCTGGAGTTTTGCTACCTCGACTTCATCTCCGCAGGGCCGGGCGAGATGGGGCGCGGCATCGGCGGTGCGCTGTACGAGCGCGCGCGCGACGAGTGCCGCGTGCTGGGCGCGAAGGGGCTGTTCTTCGAGTGCCTGCCCGACGAGCCCAACGACGTGTCCGACCGCGCGATCCTGCCGCAGAACTCGGCGCGGCTGCGCTTCTACGAGCGCTACGGCGCGCGTCCGATCGCGAACGTGCAGTACAACATCCCGGTCAACCCCGGCGACACGGACCTGCCATACCTGGTGTTCGACGACCTCGGCATCGGCCGCCCCCTGTTGCGGCTCGAGGCGCGCAAGATCGTGCGCGCGATCTTGGAGCGCAAGTACGCCTGGCTCTGCCCACCCGAGTACGTCGATCGGGTGGTGCGCTCGTTCCGCGACAACCCGGTCAAGCTGCGCGCGTTTCGCTACCAGAAGCGACGCACGCGCAAGCCCGCGGCCACGGTGCTGCACGAGGACGAGCGCATCTTGCTGATCGCCTCGCCGCAGCGTGAGGCCTCGTACCCCAAGGACCGCGGCCAGGTGGAGGCGCCCGCGCCCACGGACGCCATCCGACGCGAGCTCGCGCGGCTCCAGATCTTCCAGCCTTCGCGCCCGAAGACATTCCCGGACGCGTGTGTGCTCGCGGTGCACGACGCGCGCTACCTGAGCTACCTGCGCCGCGCTTGCAGCACGCTGCGCGCGGGCGAGGCGTTCTATCCGTTCGTGTTCCCCGAGCGCACCACGCTGCCGCCGGCGGATCTCGCGGTGCGCGCCGGCTACTACGCGCTCGACTCGCTGACGCCGCTCGCGCGCGGGACATGGCACGAGGCGCGGCGCGCGGTGGACTGCGCGCTCACCGGCGCCCAGGCGTTGCTGGACGGGCGCACGTTCGCGTACGCGCTCGTGCGACCACCCGGCCACCACGCGGGCCGGCGCCGCTTCGCGGGCTCGTGTTACCTGAACAACGCGGCGATCGCAGCGCAGTTCTTGTCGCGCCTCGGCAAGGTCGCGCTGCTGGACCTCGACTACCACCACGGCAGCGGCACGCAGAATGTGTTCTGGGATCGCGGAGACGTGCTGACGGTGTCGATCCACGCCCACCCGCGCGCGGCCTATCCGTACTTCTCCGGCTTCGCGAACGAGAAGGGCGAGGGCAACGGCCTCGGCGCCAACCTCAACTTTCCTCTGCCGGAGCGCGTCGAGGGCGAGCTCTACGCGCGCTACCTGCAGAAGGCGCTGCTCGCGATCCGTCGCTT
>DASUME010000627.1:0-2231 GCA_036277895.1 Polyangiales bacterium | reverse complement strand
GGAGGCGAGGCTCGCCGCGATCGCGGACGACAGCGTACAGCCCGTGCCGTGGCCCTTTTGGTTTAGCCGCGGGTGGCGGTACTCCACGCGCTCGCGCCCGTCGGCGAGGCGATCCACCACTTCGTCGCCGTCTTCGAGGTGCCCGCCCTTGAGCAGCACGGCCTTGGGCCCGAGCGCGAGCAGCTCATCGAGCGCGCGCGTCGCGGAGGCTGCGTTCGTGATCTTGCGGTCGAGCAGGAGCTCCGCCTCGGGGATGTTCGGCGTCAGCACGCTCGCGAGCGGGAACAGCTTCTTGCGCAGCACGGCCAGCGCGCCCGGGTCGAGCAGCCGCGCGCCCGAGCTGGCCACCATCACCGGGTCGACCACGATGTGCTTTGGGCGATGCCGAATCAGCGCGTCGGCCACCACCTCGACCACCTCGGCGTTGGCGAGCATGCCCACCTTCACGGCCTCAATCTGGAAGTCCGCGAACAGCGCGTCCAGCTGGGCACGAAGGAACGCCAGCGGCGGCACGTGCAGCGCGTGCACGCCCTGCGTGTTCTGCGCCGTGAGCGCCGCGATCGCCGAGAGCCCGTGCATGCCGTAGACGGCAAACGTCTTCAAGTCCGCCTGGATGCCGGCGCCGCCGCCAGAGTCCGAGCCCGCGATGGTCAACACGCTCGACATCATGCCAATCGGTCTATGCCATTTGCGCCTGGAGCGCGAGGTCTGCCGTCGCACGCATTCGTCGAATCTCGCCCGTCCTTCGCGACCGACGTAGGGCTTAAATGCAAACGGCCGCTACCCAGGGGGTAACGGCCGCTCGCCCTCAGCGCTGGATCAGAAGTCCATGCCGCCGTGGTTGTGGCCGGCGTGGCCGCCGCCGCCCGCGGGCTCGTCCTTCGGACGCTCGGCGATCAGGGCCTCGGTGGTCAGCATGAGACCGGCGACGCTGGCTGCGTTCTGCAGCGCGTAGCGCACGACCTTGGTCGGGTCGATCACGCCCTGCGCGAGCAGGTCGCCGTACTCGTCCGTGCGCGCGTTGTAGCCGAACGCGCCCTTGCCGTTCTTGACCTTGTCGACGACGATCGATCCCTCGACGCCGGCGTTGGCCGAGATCTGACGGAGCGGCTCCTCGATCGCGCGGCGGATGATGTTCACACCCACCTTCTGCTCGGGCGAGACCTCGATCTTGTCGAGCACGGACTGCGCGCGGATCAGCGCGACGCCGCCGCCAGGCACGATGCCCTCTTCCGAGGCAGCGCGGGTGGCGTGAAGGGCGTCTTCGACGCGCGCCTTCTTCTCCTTCATCTCGACCTCGGTGGCTGCGCCGACCTTGATCACCGCGACGCCGCCCACGAGCTTCGCGAGACGCTCCTGGAGCTTCTCCTTGTCGTAGTCGCTCGAGGTCTCCTCGATCTGACGACGGATGGTCTCGATGCGACCCTTGATGTCGCCCTTCTTGCCGGCGCCGTCGACGATCGTGGTGTTGTCCTTGTCGATCGTGATGCGCTTGGCGGTGCCGAGGTCGTTGATGGTGATGCTCTCGAGCTTGATGCCGAGATCCTCACTCACCACCGAGCCGCCGGTCAGCACGGCGATGTCCTTCAGGATCTCCTTGCGGCGATCCCCGAAGCCGGGCGCCTTGACGGCCGCCACGTTGAGCGTACCGCGCAGCTTGTTGACGACGAGCGTGGCCAGCGCCTCGCCCTCGACGTCCTCCGCGATGATCAGCAGCGGCTTCTGCGTGCGGGCCACGGCCTCGAGCACGGGCAGAAGGTCCTTCATGCTGCCGACCTTCTTCTCGGCGATGAGGATGTATGCGTCCTCGAGCTTGGCTTCCATGCGCTCGGGGTCGGTCACGAAGTACGGCGACAGGTAGCCGCGGTCGAACTGCATACCCTCGACGACGTCGAGCGTGGTCTCCAGGCCCTTGGCCTCTTCCACCGTGATGACGCCTTCCTTGCCGACCTTCTCCATCGCGTCCGCGAGGATCTTGCCGATGTCGGAGTCGCCGTTGGCGCTGATCGTTCCGACCTGGGCGATCTCCTTGGGATCCTTGGTCGGCTTCGAGATCTTCTTCAGCTCGGCGATGATGGCTTCGACGGCCTTCTCGATGCCGCGCTTGATCTCCATCGGATTGTGACCCGCGGCGACCATCTTGCTGCCTTCACGATAGATCGCCTGGGCAAGCACGGTCGCGGTCGTGGTGCCGTCACCGGCGACGTCCGACGTCTTCGAGGCAACCTCGC
>DASUME010000626.1:0-6648 GCA_036277895.1 Polyangiales bacterium | reverse complement strand
CCGCCACGGTGTCGGGCGGAGGCAGCGGCGAGTCAGCCAAGGTGCAGGCGGTCGAAGCGGCGTTCACCGGCGCATTGCGTCGGCTTCCCCAAGCGATGGAGTCCGGGATCGCACGTGCCGAGTGAGGTGCGTGAGATCCCGCGCTGACTTCGACGTTACTGGTACGCGGTCTAGTGAGGTGCGTATGATGTCGAGCGGGAGATTACGAATGGGCGTCGAAGCGAGATCGGTGGCGCCGCTGCCCGGCGCCCCGAAGCGTAAACTCAGAAACTACCTCCTGGATCGGCGCTTCCAGCTCAAGTACACGAGCATGGTCGTCGCGGTGACCATGGTGGTGGCTTCGATCCTCGGCACGCTGGCGTACCAGGAGTCGAAAGGGCAGACGGAGGCGCTGCAGATCCAGCTCGCGACCCAGCCCGATCTCGATCCGGGCGTCTCGGCGCAGCTGGAGGAGTTCGGGCGCCAGCGCGATCGCGAGATCTTGGTGGGCATCATCGGCGGCGTCGCGCTGCTGACGATCGCGCTCGGGCTGACCGGCATCATCGTGACCCACAAGCTGGTGGGGCCCGCCTACAAGATGCGGATGATCTTCGACACCGTCGGCCAGGGTCACCTCCGCGTCGAAGGCGGCCTGCGCAAGGGCGACGAGCTGAAGGACGTGTTCACGGCGTTCCTCGCGATGATGGGCCGCATCCGCTCGCGCCGCGAGCTCGACCTGGCGTCGGTCGATGCGGCGATCGCCGAGGCCGACGGGAACCCGCAAGAGGCCGTGCGGATCCTGAGCGAGCTGCGCCTCCGTATGAGGGACGAGCTCAGCTAAAATGCGTCGGCGTAGTAGGCGATCGTCTGCTCGCTGGCGTTGATCACCACCGAGGCCGCGTCGAAGCGGAGCTCGTGCTCCTCGTAGCCACTGGTGGGTAGCCAGATCGCGGCGGCCTTGCGCACGCGTTCACGCTTCTTGCGGTCGATGCTCTCGATCGGGTCGATCTGCGCGCGCGAGGCCCGCGTGCGGACCTCGCAGATCACGAGCAGGCGATCGCGCACCGCGAGCAGGTCCAGCTCGTAGCGGCCTGCGCGCAGGTTGCGGCCGACGATCGCGAAGCCCTGGCGCTCGAGGTGCCCGGCGACGAGATCTTCGCCTTGGACACCGAGCGCGGCCCGCGAGGCGGTCAGATCAGCCGTCTCCCTTGACGCAGTAGCTGCCGACGATGCCGGGGCCACCCAGGTTCAGGATCTCGCGGCAGGAGAAGCCGCTGGGGCAGCTGCACAGATCGTTGCTGTTGCCGCCAGAAGGTGTGTCGCAGCGACACGTGCAGTAGACGGACTTCAGCAGCTGGTCGGGATCGACGCAGGTGGGATCGTCCTCCTCCTCGCCGCAAAGCTTGCGGGGGTCGGCGCCGTAAAGGCCTTCGGTCAGGTTGTCGAGCTTGTGCACGATGCACAGACGGCTCTTGCACTGAACAGAGGTGGCCTCGATGTACGACTCGCTGGCCTTATAGCCACAGTTTTCGCCGTTCGAATCGCATGGCACCGTCTCGGGCGTGCAGGGATCGCCTACGCCTTCGTCGGTGCATCCGATCGCCCCGAGCGACAGTACGCACCCGAGAACGATCCAATAAAGGGACGAACGTCGCATCCTTCTCTCTTTCCTGAAACCAGCGGGCTGAACACCGCTGTGTCGACTGGGCCCATCGGCCGCGCGAGCATTTAGCAAGCTGCGCGCGTGATCACAGCGCGAAGCGTGCCGAACGCTAGTGCGCGCCCGTCGAACCTGTCAAGCATGGGATACCGGCAGTCGTCCTTCGCGCTCAACCACTCGTGGACAGACCCCTTTTCCGTTGACACTTCGCGCGAGCGGTCGATATTATCACTCGCACTCTGCGGCTAAGTCGTCGATTTTGCTAGTGAATTCGGCCGATTTGGGCTGCCGGCGGGCATCCGGCAAAAGCCGAATGGTGACGCGACGAGAGAGGATCGGATGAGGCACAGCCAGGTTGTGGTGTCTGCAGCGCTTCGGATGTTCGCAAAGGTGAGCGCCCCGTGTGCTCTCGTGCTCGGACTCGGAACCGCGAGCATTTGTACGAGCGTCGCAAGCGCGCAGGACATGAGCTTCGACATGAAGGAGACCGGGCAGAAGGGCGCCGACAAGGCGCCCTCCGAAGGTCCACCTTCCGATGCGCTCGCGTCTGCGCTGCGCCTCTATCAAGCGAACAAGTACCAGGAATCGGCGGTGCAGTTTCAGCGCATCGTCGAGGGGGAGAGCAAGGACTCCGAGGGCAACAAGCAGAAGGCTCAGTTCTTCCTCGGCAAGTCGCTCTACCACCTGAAGTACTACCAGTCGTCGCTGTCGGTGTTCGACGAGATCAGCCAGCTCGGCAAGGGCCACCTGTTCTTCGAGCAGACGTTGCAGTGGCTCGCGCAGCTCGCCACGCAGCTGCCCGAGCCGGCGGGCATCATCGAGAAGGTGGGCCGCTACGATCTGTCCACGATCGAGGATCAGAAGAGCGGCGACGCCAAGGCGTTCTACACCCAGCTGCTCTACCTGCTCGGCCGCTCGAAGTACTCGCAGGGCGACTTCGACGAGGCGATCAAGCTGTTCGAGCAAGTGCCCGACGACAGCAAGTGGTACGTGCAGGCGGAGATGTTCGCCGGCATCTCGTACGTGCGTCAGCGCCAGGCGCGCCCGGCGATCGTGGCGTTCCGCAAGATCCTGGACGCGGCCGAGAAGGGTGACCTCGAGGGCGCCGACAACGACCGCATCGAAGATCTCGCCTGGCTCTCGCTCGCGCGCATGTACTACACGGCCGCGAACAAGGTCGATCAGGAGAGCGGCGAGCGCGACGTCGACGGCAAGCTGCTCGGCGCCGCGGTCGATGCCTGGAGCCGCATCGGCACCGGCAGCGAGTACTGGCTGGACGCGCTGTTCGAGGGCTCGTTCGCGTTCTTCCTCGCGGACGAGTACGCGCGCGCGATGGGTAACATCCACACCATCTTCTCGCCCTACTTCGAGAAGGCGTACTACCCGGAGGCGCTGGTCCTGAAGGCGGTGATCTTCTTCTACAACTGCCAGATGGAGAACGCGGGCGCGATGGTCGCCAAGTTCCACGAGCGCTACGACCCGGTCCAGGTCGAGCTCGGCAAGCAGCTGGCGGCGGTGAAGGACAACCAGGCCTTCTACAACTTCCTGACCCGCGTCAAGGACGGCAAGGCCGAGCTCAACCCGGCCATCCGCGGCATCGTGAACTCGGCGCTCGACGATCGCACCGTGCTGCGCCACCTCGACTACGTGAAGCAGCTGGATGACGAGGACGAGCGCCTGAAGAAGGAGCCGTCGGCGTTCAAGAGCTCCAGCGTGGGTGCCCGCATCATGCAGGACACCGCGCTCGCCAAGTCGTTTGCCATCGAGCAGACGGGCAACCTCGCGCGCGGCCGCTACGAGCGCCTGATCGCGGAGCTGCAAGACTTCATGAACCAGATCGACGCCGTCGATCTGGAAGTTGCGACCTTCGAACGCGGCCAGCTGAGCCAAGAGATGCAGTCCCAGCAGGTCACTGCAGAGCGCGCCGGCGGCGGCAAGGTCGAAGTCGACGAGGAGCACCAGGTCTGGCCGTTCAACGGCGAGTACTGGCGTGACGAGCTCGGCTTCTACCGCCAGCAGGTCACCTCACAGTGCGGACGCTGAACCAGAGCATGCAGAGGATATTGAGAATGCGGCACGTACGGATGATGGCTTTCGTCGCGTGTGCGACCGTGCTCGGTGCGTTGGCTCTTCCGAGAGTCAACCCGGCGCAGGCGCAGGACGACGAGAGCGAAGCGAAGCAGACCAAGGGCTCCAAGAAGGCGTCGCAGTCTTCGAGCGCCGCGGCCACGGGTGGCATGTGCATCGCGCCCACGGTCTCGAAGGAAGTCGAGGAGTGCCCGGCAAACGCGCCGAAGTTCGACAAGAACGCGTCGCTGCTCGGCAAGGCGCAGGCGCCCAAGTCGAACCTCTCGACGGCCGAGCGCAAGAAGGACAAGCCGAAGGATCAGGCCACCGGTCCGTCCGTCGACATCGACGCCAACGCGCTGCGCAACAAGGGCGATCTGCAGGTGCGCGCCGGCCAGCTCCTCGAGAAGGAGATCACCGTGCTCAAGCGGTTGGCGAAGAACACGCCCACCGACTCGCCCAAGCGCCCGGAGATCTTGCTGCGCGTCGCGGAGACCTACTTCGAGCTCCAGCAGTCTACCAACGCCAAGGTGCGCTCGTTCGACGAGCCGATCTTCGCCGCGCAGCAGGCCAAGGACAAGAACAAGGTCAAGCAGCTCCAGGCCCAGCAGGTCGAGGCGCAGAAGAAGCTCGAGGAGTACCGCAAGGAGTCCGTCAAGGCGTACGCGCAGATGGTCCAGGACCATCCGAACTTCAAGCGCATGGACGAGGTGCTGTTCGCGCTCGCTTTCTCGCTCGACGAGATGAAGCAGAGCGACAAGGCGCGCGACGTCTACTACCGCCTGATCAAGAACTACCCGGAGAGCAAGTTCATCCCGAACGCGTACCTGTCGTTCGCGGAGCACTACTTCCAGTCGGGCGACATGGTCGCCGCGAACAAGTTCTACGCGAAGGTCACGGAGATCCCGCCCGAGCGCAACACCGTGTTCGGCTTCGCGCTCTACAAGCAGGCCTGGTGTCTCTACAACATCGAGGACTACAAGGGCGCACTCGGCAAGTTCGTCGAGGTGATCGAGTTCGGCAAGGGACACCCGGACGCGCGCGACGTCGCCAACCTCATGAAGCAGTCGCGGCGTGAGCTCGTGCTGCCGTATTCGCGCGCCGGTACGCCCGGCAAGGCGCTGGAGTTCTTCGGCCGCTTCGCGGTCGACGAGGCTCAGCAGTACGAGATGCTCGAGAGCCTGGCCGAGCTCTACTACGACACCGGTGAGTGGGACCCCACGGTCCAGACCTACCACCGCCTGATGAGCGAGAAGCCGAACAGCGACAAGGTCTGCTACTGGCAGAGCCGCGTCACCAACGCGGCGCTCGCGAGCGGTCAGAAGGCGAAGGGTGCCGTCGAGGTGCAGCGCCTGGTCGACACCTACGACACCTTCAAGACCAGCGACCGCAAGGAAGAGGCCAAGAAGGAGTGCAAGCAGGCTTCGGCACAGACGCTCGTCGACCTGGCGACCGCCTGGCACCGTGAGGCGATCGGCACCGACTCGCAGCCCGGCACCAACGATCGCAAGACGATGGAGCTGAGCTCGCAGATGTACCGGCTCTTGCTCGACAAGTTCCCGGACATGGCGACGATGGAGTTCCCGTCGATCGACAAGCGGGACTGGCCGACCGAGTACCGCGTCAGCTACTTCTACGCGGAGCTGCTCTGGAAGATGGAGAAGTGGGCCGAGTGCGCGCCCGCGTTCGACAAGGTCGTCGATCTCGATCCCAAGGGCGACTTCACGGCCGACGCCGCGCTGGCCGCGGTGCTTTGCTACAACAACCTCTACCAGCAGAACTTCGCGGGTGGCGAGAAGACGGTCAACAAGAAGGCCGCTCCCGCCAAGGGCAAGAAGGGCAAGAAGGACGACGAGGACAAGGGCGCCGAGTTCGCGTCGCGCGACTTCACGCCGCTCGAGTCCGGCATGCTCAAGGCCTTCCAGCGCTACATCTGCTTCGTCCCGAACAGCGAAGATCTGCCGACGATGAAGTACCGTCGCGCGCGCATCTACTACGAGGCCAATCACTACGACCAGGCCGCCGTGTTGTTCAAGGACATCGCCTACAACCACAAGGACAGCGACCTGTCCGAGTACGCGGCGAACCTGTACCTCGACTCACTGAACGTGATGGCGTCCATGCGCGAGGGCGACGTGCGCCCGCAGTGCTACGACCAGATGGCCACCAACGTGCCCGAGATCCACGAGCTCTACTGCGGGACCGCCGCGGCCAAGTCGGAGCACGAGGGGTTGTGCGGTCCGCTGGAGCAGCTGCGCTGCGACATCCAGCGCAAGAAGGCGGAAGCCCACCAGACCAAGAAGGAGTACCGCGAGGCCGCGTACACCTACGTCAACATCTTCCGGAAGAACCCGGAGTGCGGGAAGCTCGACGAGGTCCTGTACAACGCGGCGCTCAACTTCGAGGCCACCAAGCTGGTCGGTCGCGCGATCAAGGTGCGCGGCGTGTTGATCGACAAGTACCCGGAGAGCCCGCTCGCACGGAAGGCGCTCTACATGACGGGCAGCAACTTCCAGGCGCTCGCGCTGTACCCCAAGGCCGCGGACTACTACGAGACGTTCGCGACCAAGTACCCGAGCGAAGAGGGCAAGAGCTGCACGGAGCAGGAGAAGGCCAACGACAACTGCCCGAAGGCCTCCGAAGCGCTCCAGGACGCGGTCTTCTTCCGGCTCGGTCTCGGCGACGACGACAAGGCCCTCGAAGACGCCAAGCTCTACGAGAAGAACTTCGGCAAGAAGCTGCCGCGCGAGGCCTCGCAGGTCATCTACTCGCTGGCTTCGATCTACGAGCGTGCGGGCGACTGGAAGAAAGTCGCCGAGCACTACCAGCGCTACCTGAAGGACTACGGTCGTCAGGCGCTGCCGAACGAAGAGATCCGCGCCAACACTCAGATCGGCGTCGCGCTCTGGAAGCTCGACAAGAAGGCCGACGCCGAGAAGTAC
>DASUME010000625.1:0-2104 GCA_036277895.1 Polyangiales bacterium | reverse complement strand
GAGCCGTCGGGCTTCACGCAGTCGACCGCGATCAGCACGTTGCCGATCACCGTCAGCCACGGCAGCAGGCTGGGCGACTGGAAGACCATGCCGCGGTCCGCGCCGGGGCCGTGCAGCTCCTTGCCCGCGAGCACGATGCCGCCGCGATCGATCCCGGTCAGCCCGGCGACCATCGACAGTACGGTGGACTTGCCGCAGCCCGAGTGCCCGATCAGCGACACGAACTCGCCCTCGCGCAGGCTGAGGCTGAAGTCGCGCACGATGCGCACCGAGCCGCCGTCCTTGGGAAAGCTCTTCTCCAGCTCGAAGATCTCCAGGTACTTCTGGCTCACGGCGCCACCTCTTTGAGCTCGCGCCGCGCGGACGCGCGCGCTTCGACCTTCTTCTTCGCGTCACGCTTGGCGGCGTTCTCCGCCAGCAGGTAGTCGATGACCGCGACCTTCATGCGCTTGGCATCGAGGTTGGTCGCGATCTGCTTCTTGTCGCGCGGGCGCGGGAGATCGACGTGCACCTCGGGCCCGAGCGTGGCCTTGGGGCCCAGGCTGAGCGGGATGATGCGGTCGGCCAGCAGCACCGCTTCGTCGACGTCGTTGGTGATCATCACCATCGTCTTCTTCTGCCGGCGGAAGATGTTCTCCACTTCCTTCTGCAGCGTGCCGCGCGTGAGCGCATCGAGCGCGCCGAACGGCTCGTCCATCAGCAGCACCTCGGGATCCATGGCCAGCGCGCGGGCGATCGACACGCGCTGGCGCATGCCGCCCGAGAGCTCGCGCGGACGCTTGCCGTGCGCCGCCGCCAGGTTCACCAGCGCGAGCGTGTCTTCGACCCGCTTCTTGCGCTGGTCTGCAGACATCTCCGGGAAGGTCTGATCGACCGCCAGCGCCACGTTCTGGTACGCCGTCAGCCAGGGCAGCAGCGCGTAGTTCTGGAACACCACGCCGCGCGTGCGGCTCGGGCCCGTGATCGGCTTGCCATCGACCGTGATGGTGCCGGCATCCGGCATGGTCAGCCCCGCGATCAGCGAGATCAGCGTGCTCTTGCCGACGCCGGAGTAGCCGACGATGGCGACAATCTCCTGGTCTTCGATGGTGAGGTTGATGTCGTGCAGGATCTCGCGGCGCGACGCGCCCTCGCCGAAGCCCTTGCACACACCCTTGAGCTCGAGCCGTGCCATCAGGTCCCCCCGAGGCGCAGCTCGGCCATGCTCATCAGGCGGTCGAGCCCGTAGCCGACCAGACCGATGGTCAGGATGCAGAGCAGGATGTGCTCGTAGATCAGCGCGTTGTACTCCTGCCACAGGAAGCCACCCACGCCGGGTGCGCCGGTGAGCATCTCCGCGGCCACGATCACGAGCCAGGCGATGCCGAGGCTGAGCCGGAAGCCCGTCCACATGTACGGCAGCGCGGCGGGCAGCAAGATCTTGAAGAAGCGGCGCGTGGGTGAGAGCCCGAGCACGCGGCCCACGTTCATGTACTCCACGGGGATCGAGCGCACGCCGAGCGCGGTGTTGAGCACCGTGGGCCACATCGAGCACATCGCGATCGTGAACGTGGCGGCCGGATCACTCTTCTGGAACAGCACCAGACCGAGCGGCAGCCAGGCCAGCGGCGAGACCGGGCGCAGCACCTGCGCGAGCGGGTCGAAAGCCTTGGCGAACGTCTTGGAGATGCCGAGCATGAAGCCAAACGGCACACCCAAGATCAGAGCGAGCGCATAGCCCTGCGCGACGCGCATGAGCGAGTACCAGGTGAAGCGCAGGATGCCTTGGTCGAGCTCGCCGCGCTTCTCGAACGGGTTGAGGATGTACACCTTGCTGGCTTCCCAGGTGGCGTATGGCGACGGCAAACTCGGCGCCCAGGTGGCGCTGCTGAACGTCCACACCACCAGCACGACGGCGGCGCCGACGAGCGGGAGCAGGAAGTTCTTGGCTCTCGTCTTGTCCATGGCCATCAACCCTTCGCGCTCTTGACGCTGAACGACATCGCGTACTCTTCAGCGGACTTGGGATCGAACTTCACGCCGTCGAACAAGGTCTCGGCGCTGTCGTCGCGGCCGCCGTGCGCGTAGCTGATCTCCTTCATCGCCTCTTCGTAGAGGTCGGTGC
>DASUME010000624.1:0-3285 GCA_036277895.1 Polyangiales bacterium | reverse complement strand
GGCCGCGCCGCCCGTGAGCTTGGCCCCCGCCGCGCCGTTGGTGGCGCTGCGCTTCTGCGCCTCGACGATCGCGGCCGCGACGTCGCCCTTGTAGAAGGCGTCGCGCCCGTTCGCGGCGATCAGCTTCAAGGTCTTGGCGAGGTCCGGCTGCTGCAGCACGTCGCCTGCCTTGAGCGGCACGCCTCCAGGGTGAAAGATCGCCGCAGTCTCCGGCTGAAGGTTCGACATCACGAAGCCGCGGTCGCTGGTGTCGACGATGTCGGACGCCAGCAGCGGGCTGACCGCGAACCCGTCTTCCGCGAGCTCGATCGCGGCCTCCATCGTCGTGGCCAGCGGCAGCGAGCCCCAGCGCGAGAGCGCGGTGCTGATCGCCGCCACCGTACCGGGAACGCCGATCGACACGCCGCTCGTCGACGCGTTCGCGAAGTCGAGCGTGCCGAACATGTCCGGCGTCGCGGCGCTCGGCGCCTTCTCGCGCGCATCGAGGTAGTACGTCTTCTTCTCGCTCGCGACGTACACCATCATGAAGCCGCCGCCGCCGATGCCCGAGCTCTGTGGCTCCACCACGTTGAGCACGAACTGGATCGCGGAGGCCGCGTCGATCGCGTTGCCGCCCTTGGCGAGCACGTCGGCGCCGGCCTTCGTCGCCAGCGGATCCGACACCGCGACCACACCCTTGGCGTAGCCCTTCTCAGTCGCCGACACGCCCGGTGTCGGGACGGACGCTTCCGGCGCGCTGCCGTCGATCTGGGCGTCGATGCCGAAGCTCGCATCGATCGCTGCGCCGCTATCGAAGCCGCCATCGAGCGGTGTGCTCGAGACTTCGTCGTCGTCGTCACAGCCGACGCTCCAGCATGCGCCCAACAAGACAATCACGAGCCCCAACGACCGGTAACGACTCGACTGCAGCTGCACTGACAACATCCGGCGCCTACTCTCGCTAGGATTGAGCGGCGCCCAGAGGCGGCACCGAGCTGGCGGGGGCCAGCCATGCACCATGCCGCGCTGACATTTCGCGCCCGTGAGCACTGGACATCCGCGCGGCCGCGTCTCGAAAGTGGCCGTCGCACACGATCGAGGCGAAGCTGCGCATCATGTCGTGCATGCTTCGATGCATTGTCGCGGCGCTGCCGCTCGCGCTCGTGGGCTGTGAGAAACCACGCGAGCCAACGCCAGCTCCCGCAGCTCTCCAGAACGAGGCTCCGCCTGCGGTCATCGCAGCGAGTGCACCGATCGCCGAAGCCGACCTGCTCGCGCTGCTCGCCCGCTGGACCGAGGTACAGAATGCCGGCGACTTCGCGGGCTACGAGCAGCTCTACGCGAGCAAGTTCCTCGGCATCAAGCGTGCGGGCGACAAGACCACCCGCTTTGCGCGCGAGAGCTGGCTCGCGGACCGCAAGCGCATGTTTGCCAAGCCGATGTCCGTCGAGGCGGTGGAGCCCACGGTCCACGCCGCGGCCGAGTCGGCCGAGCTCGTTTTCACGCAGCGCTGGGCATCGGGTACCTTCCGCGACGCGGGGCCCAAGAAGCTTCTGATCGTGCGCGAAGGCAAGCAGCTGCGGATCGCGCAGGAGGAAATGCTGCGCTCGGAGCTGCAGACTCCCAGCGCAAAGGTCGTGGACATCCACTTCACCCTGAAGCTGGCGAGCGGACTCTATGTCTTCCTCCCGGAGCTCCCCATTCCGACGGAACATGGCCCGATCACGAGAGAGGCCGAAGAGGACTCGATCTACACCCACAGCGCGCCGGTGCAGGCGCCGGACGCCAACGTGTGGAGCACGCAGAAGGTAAGGCTCGATGATGGCTGCGTGGGCGAGCTGGACGCATTCGTCTTGCTCTCGCGCGTCGAGCCACACTTCGGTACCGTGCAGACCTGGGAGGGAACGGGTGTTCCGCCGGGACCGGCCGTGCCCGCGAAGCAGATCGCGGAGGAGGCGTTCGCGCTCGCCACACCGCAAGTGGCCGCGCGCGTGCGAGGTTGCAGTGAAGGGCTGTTCGCGCAGCGAACCGACACGCCGGCGCCGACGCAGGCTGTGCCCGTGACGGACGAGCCGCTGCTCGAGAGAGCGCGCAAGGCGTTCGCGGCGCTACCCAGCGTGAAGGCGCTGCAGCAGCGCCACCTCGCCGAGGCCGAAGACCCGCACGGGGAATGGTGGACGTCCAGTCTGCGAGCCGAAGCGTATCGCCATCCCGTCTCCGGCCAGACGCTGCTCGTCGCGCAAGCCGACAACGGCGGCACGTGCTCGGACTTCTCGGCGCAGGAGACCGCCGTGTTCGAGCTGCGCGGCGACAAGCTCGTGCGCCTGCGCGCAGGCTTGCCGCCCGCTCGCATTCTTCGCACACTCGATGTCGACGGCGACGGCCGCCTTGAGCTGCTGTTCGACCGGCCCGTGCTCTCCATCGACCGGTCGCTGATCTCGCCGGACAAAGCATGGCCCGAGCCCTCGCTCACGCACAGCTACCAGGATTGCCCCTGCTAGCTGTCCGGTTCCTCGCTGGCGATCACGTAGTCCTCGAAGTCTTCCTCGGGCACGTCGCGCGCAGACACGACCCAGCGACGGACCGATGCGTTGGCCGTGTGCACGGAGTCCGCACGCCCGCTGACCAGCGGGTGCCAGCTCGGCAAGTCGTGCCCCTCGGCAAGTAGCCGGTACGCACACGAGGAAGGCAGCACCAAGCTCGCGATGTTGTCCGGGCGCATGCGCACGCACTCCGGAACCTGACGATGCCTACGCGGGTAGTCGCTGCAGCGGCACTGGTCCGTGTCGAGCAACCTGCACGCCACCATCGTCAGGTGCACGCGCCCGGTGTCCTCGTCCTCCAGCTTGTGCAGGCAACACTTGCCACACCCGTCGCACAACGACTCCCACTCTCGCTTCGAGAGCTTGTCGAGAGTCTTCGTCTTCCAGAACGGCGCGCCCATGCTCGGGGCAGTGTAGCGCGCGGGTACTAGGACGACGCGGTGCCGATCGCGAGCCAGGACACGTCGACGGCCCAGACGCGGGTGTTGAGCCAGGTCTCGGCGTGGATCGTGAAGCCGCTCGGGCCGATGTCGACCGCGCGCAACCGTAGCCGCGCCGCATCCTGGTTGCCGACGTCGAGGCCCGTGATCGCGACGTGCACCAGCGGGGGCGCGGCAAACGGCTGCTCGAAGGCGACCGGGAACGCGAACGTGCGCGCGTCGTCGGCCGGCACGTCGAGCAGGGTCCAACCATCGAGGTTGCTGTCGAGCACGGTGACGGCGGAGAGCATGGTGAACGGTACGAGGTTCGACATCACGTCACG
>DASUME010000623.1:0-3262 GCA_036277895.1 Polyangiales bacterium | reverse complement strand
GAGTGCGACGAGAGAACCTTCGGGGCCCGGCCGGAACACGTGCACGCCGGGCGAGGCGCGGTCGCTCACGAACAGCAGGCCAGAGTCCTTGTCGAAACGCATGCGCTGCGGCTCGGCCGCGGCCTTTACATCGGCGCGCGGCGCGGTCGGCAGCGTGAAGTTCGCCGCCGCGTACGAGACACCGAGGCCGCAGCTGGTGCGGTACTCGGTCGCCTCGGCCACGGGCTCCCCCATCGGCACGTCCGACACGGCTGGCACGCCGTAGAGCGACTCCGAGACCGGAGGCGGCAGGCGCGTGGCCGGATCGAGCGCGAACGCATTGACCTTGTCGCCCTCCGGAGGCAGCGCGATGCGCGCGAGCAGGCCGCGCGTCACGCCGTCTACCCCCTGCACCGCAGGCAGGGTCACCCACAGCTCCTTCTGATCAGGGCCGAGGATCATGTCCGCAGGCGAACCGGGCAGCGTCACCCGCAGGCGATCGGCGTACGCGGCGTCGGCGTTGGCGGCATCGCGATCGGGCCCGCAGGTAGACGAGCCGCTGCGGAAGCGGCAGGTGGGGATCGCGCGAATCTCGTTCTGCTCGGCGCTCGCCACGTAGAAGAAGACAGGGCCCTCCACCACGTTCTGCTCGGACTGCGTCGGCGGCACCACGATCGCCGACGGCAAGCCGCCGGTGTCGAGGAACGTGAAGCCCGGCACCTGGCGATCGCTGTCGAGCACGCGGTTGGCGACCAGATCGACCGCTGCCACCTCACCGCGTGTACTCTGCGTGACCAGCGCGTGCAGCGTCGGAACCTTCAGCGGCTGCTCCAGCGTGCCGAGGCACAGCGAGGGCCGCTGGTTGTCGTCCGGGAAGCGCTCCTGGCCCGGGCCGAGCGTGAGCTCGAAGCTCGTGGCGTCGTACACCGTGCAGCACGAGCGCGGCATCACCTTCCAGGTGCCGTTGAGCGCCGGGTTCGTGATGCCGGTCTCGGCGTATTGCGCGAAGCACGCGAAGTCGAGCCGCTCGGGCCGATTGAACGCGAACGAGACCGAGTTGCCGTTGTTGTTGTTGCAGCCGAGCACGCCGAGCACGGCGAGCAGCAGGATCTGGCGCGCGCGACTCAATTGATCGCTCCTTCGAACTCGGGATCGCCCAGCGTGGCGATGATGCGCGGCCGCGGTTGGCCGCGCTGCGTGAGGCCGGCGACGTCGACTACGCGCACCGTCGAGACGCGGAAGTCGGTCACGTACAGCAACCTGCGCACCGGGTCGTGCACCATCTTGAACGGACCGGACAGGTTGCGAATCACCGAGTCCAGCTTGTGGCTCAGCGCATCGATCACGAAGATCGACTTCCCGTCGTACGAGCTCGAGAGCACGAACCAACGACCGTCCTGGTTGATGCGCTCGAGCTTGCTCGGGCCGGGACCGATCTTCACCTCCTCGACAAGGCGCGCGCCGCTGCTGAGGTTCGTCGAGTCGATCTCCAAGATCGCGATCGCCTCCTGCGTGCCGCGGATCAGCACCCACACGCGGTCGGGGTCGTACGGATCGAGCACGATGTCGCGCAGGTCGTTCGGCTGCGAGACGCCCGTCACCGTCACGCGGCTGGTCTGGTACAGCAGCTCGCGCGGTCCTCTCTCCCCGTCGTACGAGTCGCTCTGCGAGACGCGCACGCCGAGCCGCGCGAAGTACGGCAGGGCGCTCGCCGTCACGTACATCAGCTTGTGGCGCGGGTCGAAGGTCAGCGAGGTGGGGCGGTTGTTGAGGTCCGTAACCACGTCCTCGAGCAGCGGCGCGCCGTTGGTCTCTACGAACAGACCGAAGCCGCCGAGCTCGTGCGCGGTGGCGATGAAGGTGGGATCTTCGCCGGGCGTCTTCACGGCGCCGAAGTCCGACAGCTTGCCCACCGCCAGGGTCGCGATCTGGCGCGGGAAGTTCTCGCCCGGCACGTCGTCCGAGCTCTTCAAGCCGGGGCCACGGCGGCAGCGCTCGTTCTCGCCGATGCCGCAGTCCGGCACGCCGTTCTCGAAGAGATCGAAGTACAGCAGCCGGCTGAAGCTCTCCACCGGCACGTACAGCCGGCGGTTGTCGGGCGAGACCGCGAGGCCGCTCGCGTAGCTGTCGATCGAGACGTGCGCCTTGCGCACGAGCTGGAGCTCACGCGCCGTGTCCCAGCAGCAGTCCGGCGCATTCACGGGATCGGGCGTCGCCGGGCGCGTGCCGTTCGCGAGCCGTCCATCGCCGCGTGGATCGCGACCATCACACAACACGCCGCGCGGCGACGGCGCACTCGCGGTCCAGTTGTCGGGCAGCGAGATCTGCGCGTCCATGCCACCGAGCGGCCCGAGCACCCCCGCGTCGCTCACGCCGCCATCCGCGAGGCCCGCATCCAGGGTCTCGGTCGCGTAGGTGGTGTTGTCGCGCGCGCTGGCTCCGGCATCCGTGACGGCGCGCGAATCGAGCCCGCGGCAGCCTTGCAGGTCGAGCGCACTCGCGATCGCCTGCAGGTCGTAGGACTGCAGGCTGCCGCCGTTGTAGCGCAGGTCGTAGTTCGTGTTCGCGATGTAGAGGAAGTCGGGGCCGTTGCCGGCGTCAGCGACCTCGTCTTCACGCGACAGCGCGATCGCCTGCGGATAGCTCAGCCCGTCACGCGGCGCATCGACGCCTTCGTTGTGCAAGTTGCAGGCGCCGGATGCGGCGGCGATCGCCAAGCTCAGTGCAGCGATACGGATACGAGCGAGCCTGGGCGTCCACATTGGGCCCGGAACCTAGTCGCTAAGGACTACACCGGCAACGTTGAACGTTGTGCCCGCGATCGAGCTTAGTTCCAGGGATCGAGGACTTCCGTCGACGGGCGCGCGCGCTGGCGGCGCGGCTGCGGCTCTTCGGCGGGCTTGGTCTGCGCCGGCGTGGGCGTGGGGGCGGGTGCAGGCGTGGCCGCGGGCTTGGTGGCCGAGGCCGACGCGCCGCGCTTCTTGTCGAGCTCCACCGTCAGCTTTTCCTGCGTGAACGCCGTGACGCGCACGGGCTGGTCTTTGTAGCCCGACAGCTTGAGCGTGAGATCGAGGCCGGGCTCCCCGCGCTTGGGGCGCTCCAGCTCGAACGGCGAGTGCCCGAGCAGCGAGCCCTCGTTGTAGACCTCGGCGCCCTCTGGCTTGCTCACGATCTTCACCTGCACGGCCTCTTCGGCGGGCACAGGCGCAGGCTCCGGCTTCGTGGCGGCCACTGGCTCGGGCTCGGGCTTGGCCGGCTCCGGAGTGGGCGGTGGGGTGACCAC
>DASUME010000622.1:0-9602 GCA_036277895.1 Polyangiales bacterium | reverse complement strand
GACGCTCTGCGTGGCGTCGAGGGGCTGCGTCGCGTCTTGCACCGCGGCATCGGTCTTGGTCGCGCCGCGGAAGCTGTAGTCGAAGTCACTCGCCGCGGAACAGCCCGCGAGCAACGTCAGCAGTGAGATTGTCGTGCGCATACTCAGAACCGCACCGCCGCGCGCGCCGTACAGCCCGAGCGCGTGCAGTCGCCGTCGAGCGCCACCTTGCGATCGCGCCCGCTGCGCAGATCGAGCACCACCAGCACCGCACCGACGGCCGCCACGGCCAGGCCACCGAACAGCAGCGCGTCGGTCGTGACCGCGAGCGTCTTGCCGCGGTCCGCGGTCGACTTCAGCGCCGGGTCGCAGTCCTCGCGGCTGGGACACAGCTCTTCGAGATCGTTCTGCTTGCCCTTGGCCATCACGCCGGTGGCGATCGAAGCGAGCATCAGCGCCGCGCCCGCACTGCCGAGCCCGACGCCCGCCCAGAACTTCTTGCTGCGCCCGGGGGGAGGCGCGACGGGCTCAGGCGCCGGGGCCACCGGGGCGACGACCACCGGTGCGGCCGCCACACGCTGCTCGCGATCGCGCTCCTCACGCTCGCGCGCGAGCCCTTGATCGAGCGCGTGCAGCCGTGCCTCGAGCTGGCTGCGGTTGTCGATGTTGGGCACCTTCGCCAGGTAGTTGCGCAGCGCGTCCGCCGCTTGCTGCTGCTGGTTCGCGTCGCGGTAGGCGAGGTACAGGTTGTAGAGCAGCGCGTCGCGCCCGCTCAGCCGATACGCCTCCTCGAACGCACCGGACGCCTGATCGAACTCGCCGCCGTCGTAGAACACACGGCCGCGCTCGAACGCCTCGCGCGCGGCCTTCTCATCCACCTTGGCCGGCGCTTGCGCCTGTGCGGTCGCGAACGCGAGCAGGAGCCAGAGCGAGGCCGTTTTGCAGACCAGACGGACGATTCGACGCTGCATGCACTCCCCCCGGAGGTTGGCCGCGCCGGCATTTGGGCCGCACGAACCTGCTGCGCTGGGAGCGTATCATCGCTTGCCCACGGCGCGCGACGTTGCGGCGATGGTGTCTTGTAAGCCCCTACGGATGCACATACAGTCG
Source organism: Polyangiales bacterium (assembly GCA_036277895.1). Lineage (GTDB taxonomy): Bacteria > Myxococcota_A > Polyangia > Polyangiales > DASUME01 > DASUME01. Next base: position 8,513 of record DASUME010000622.1, on the reverse strand, counting down.
CCGCCTCACGCTGTGCTCGAGGGCTTTCGTGTCGCTTGGCTTTGCGCGTCTCCGCACCCCCCATCCCATCTTGTCGTACGCGCTCTGCCTGGCCGCGCTGGCCCTGGCGTTCCCACGCGCGGCGCAAGCGGGCGGCCTGTATCTGCAGCCCTTCGGCACCGAGCCCGCGTCTCGCGCCGGTGCGCGTGTGGCCGGCGTCAGCAGCCCCCACGCCCTCTGGTACAACCCCGCCGGCCTGGCCTACGCGAAGCGCCAGGCCCTGGTCGACCTCGGCATGCCGATCGCCCGGGCCTCGTTTACGCGCTTCAACCCGGATGGCACCCGCTCGGCCACCGCCCACGCGCCCGCCACGGTGCTGCCCATCCCCACGCTCGCCTACAGCGACAACTTCGGCCTGGAGCGCTGGGGCTTCGGCGTCGGCCTGATCATCCCGCCTGCGTACTCGGTCAACTGGCCCTCCAGCGTGGACGGGCAGCCCGCCCCCCAGCGCTACTCGATCCTGAACACGGATGGCTCCGCCTTCGGCAGCCTCGCGCTCGGCGCGGCCTGGCGTCCGCTCGATCGGCTCGCGATCGGCGCCGCGCTCTACCTCACGGCCGGCCAGGTGGGCGGTGAGGTCGCGGTCAGCGCCTGCGACTACGCGTTCTGTTCACAGCCGGAAGGCCGCGAGTGGGAGGGCCGCACGCGCTTTCAGCTCGGCCCCGTGTTCTCGGCCAGCGCGGTGTTCGGCGCCCGCTACGACTTCGCCAAGATCCGCGTCGGTGGCTCGGTGCAGGTGCGCAGCAAGCTCTCGGGAGAAGCCGAGTTCGATGTCGCGCTGCCCGACAGCTACTTCTTCGACGACGTCACGCTCACCAACAAGCGCGGCGGCGACGACCTGCGCGCGGACATGGAGCTCAAGCTCCCCACCATCATCCGGCTCGGCGTGGAGGGCGACGTCGAGCGCAACACGAAGCTGGAGCTCGACGGCACCTGGGAGAATTGGGGCGTGCAGAAGTCGGTCACCGTGACCCCGCTCGGCGTGTACGCGCGCAACGTGCCCGGCGTGGGCGATGTGCAAGCACAGCCCGTCACGCTCGCGCGCAACTTGCGCCCAAGCTGGGCCATCGCGCTCGGGGGCACGCACGACCTGCACTGGCTGCGCAAGGACGACCTCCGGCTCCACGTGAACGCCGGCATTCTGTACGAGTCGAGCAGCCTCAGCACGCGCGACCTGAGCGCGACCACGATCGACACCAACAAGGTGATGCTCGCCTGCGGCGTCAGCGTGGAGGTCGCGAAGGGCTGGCTGATCGACTTCACGTACGGGCACATGTTCATGCAGAACCGGACCGTGCGCGACAGCCGGGTGCTGCTGCCCGCCGCCATCCGCCCGCTGCCCACCGATGGTGATCCCAGCGTGTACGAGGCCGGCGATCGGCCCGCGATCGGCAATGGCAAGTACGCGATCGAGGCCGACTTCGTGGCAATCGGGGCCCGCTGGCTGATCGACGACACGCATCCAAGACACTGAGATCACGGCGCTTCATGCGCACGCCGCGGGGCCGGCCAGCGATTCATCGCGGGCCAGGCCATGGCTGCACCGCGGCACCGTGATTACATAGTCATACGAGAGCATCGCAGCGCGGCCGAGGATCCGGAGTGGTCCGCCGCGCGCCGCCCCGGTCTTCTGTGCCCGCCTCGCGCGTGGCCCGCCGTGGCGTGCTCCCGGAAGGAAAACCCCATGGCACACGGTCTCGACTTCGCGATCTTCTATGCCTGCACGCTCGCGCTGTTCAGCTACCTGGCGTTCTGGTTCGTACCGGTCGCCCTGCGCGTGGTGTACGTGACCGCGAAGAGCCTGCTACCGCACGAGCGCTCGCGGCGCGACCCGCACTGGTTCGACGCGCGTCACTCCCAGTAAGGTGGGGCGCCCGTGAGCGCGTGGCCCAGCATCTCGTCGTACTTGTACGCGAGCGGGCTCGGCAACGCGCTCAGCGCGAAGAACTTCGCATCCAACACTTCGAGCGGGTTGCTCGGTCCGCGCAGCGCCTCGGCGACCTCCGCCTCGACCACGATCGTGACCGCGTGCATCCGCTGGTCACGCTCGGGCGCGCTGTACACGCCGACCAGCCGGCCCGTGCAGAGCACGCTCGCGCCGGCTTCTTCGAGCAGCTCGCGCACGATCGTCGCGCGCGCAGTCTCGCCCCACTCCAGCGTTCCGCCAGGCAGCGCCCAGGTGCCCGTGTCGCCGCGCTGGATCAGCAGCAGCTGGCCGTCGCCGCGGCGTGCCACGGCGAGGATGCCCGCGACCGGGCGGCGCAGCACCACACGCCCCAGCTCGCGCAAGATCGGCAACACTCCGGGAGGCAGCCGCTCGAACAACCCGCGGCGTGCGCTCACTCGTCGTCTCGGAGCGTCTCGGCGAGCACGTCGGCCTCGCTCTCTTCGAGCTTGGGCAGCACCGCGCGCGGCTTGGGCTTGGCAACCTGGTGCAGGCCGGTCGCGAGCACGTCCCAGTCGCGCTGCAGCAGCGCCGTCTGCGCGGGAGCCACGGTCAAGGTGCCGGCTTGCAGCTGTGCGCCCTCGCCCTCCGCGAGCTCGCGCGCCGCGCCTGCATCCCGCAGCGCGATCGGCCCGCGCAGCGCGCGCACACGCACCTGGTCCCCTGCGCGCTCGACGGCCAGCGCTCCATGCTGCGTGCTCGCGGTCAGGCCCTCCGCGACCACGAGGCTGAGCGTACCGTTGGCGTCGTTGCCACGCGCCACCACCCGCCCGCGCACCAGCGTGAGCCGCCGCGAGCCCGACTGCAGCGTGCTCAAGATCAGCGCGCTGCCAGGCGCCAGGCAGACCTCGAACGCGGGCTCGATCTCCAGGCAGCCCGGCTTCTCCAGCGTCTCCACCGTCTCACCCTGGCCGAGCACGCTGCCCTCCGCCAGCTGGCGACCCCGGTGGCGCAGGCGCGCGCCGCGCGTGGCCGTGCGCGCGCTCGGCATCGACTCGACGGTGGGCCTGGGCGGCGCGGCCGCAGCCGGCGCGACGATCGGCGGCGCGGGATCGTGCAGCAGCACGTTCGCGTCGAGCGCGGGCGCCGGCTGATGCCAGTACAGCGCGACTGCAGACGCCGCCGCCAGCGCCGCCGAGGCGGCCCACGCGATCACGCCGACCCAGCTGCTCGGCTCGCGCTCCGCACGCGTCTCGTGCGCCACATCGTCGACGATCGCGCGCGTCTTCACCGTGGCGGAGCTGACCTCGAGCGCCTCGACCGCGCGCTCGATCAGTGCTCCGTCGATCGGCGCGCGCGTCGGTGTGCGGGTGTCGAAGTAGAGCTCCAACGCGCGTACCTGCGCCACGAAGGCCCAGACCTCGGCCTCCTTGGCCTCCAGCAGCGCGGCCTCTTCCTGCTCCTCGGGCAACAGCGGCTCACCGAGCGCCTCGCGATCGCGCAGCGCGCACCAGCGCTGCGCGCCGAGGCCGCCTCCGAGCGTGGACAACGTGGGCGGGTGCGACTCGCGCCGGCGCACGAGCGATCGCAGCTCGCGACGCGCGGTCAGCAAGCGCTCGCGTGCGCTCTGCTGCGAGCACTGCATGACGTCCGCCAGCTCGGCGACGCTGAAGCCGAGCGCATGGCGCAGCAGCAAGAACTGCCGGCTCGGCGCGCTCAGCATCCCGATGTACTGCTCGAACGTGCGCGCGGCGCTGCCGCTCTCGGCGGACGGCAGCACCACGCTCTGCTCGGCATCGCGACGAGAGACGGCGTGCCCGTAGCGCATCACGCTGAGGGCCGCGACGCGATCCGCCCAGCGCTCCAGGCGCAGCTTGCCGCGGTAGTTGGCGTGGCTGCGCAACAACTCGGTCAGCGCGTGCAAGGCCGCGTCGCGCGCGTCGAGCGAGCCGCCCAACAGCGCACGCGACACGCGCTCCACGCGCGAAGCCATGCGGGTGGCGAGCGTGCGCGCCGCTTCACGCTCGCCGCGCGCGATCGCCGCGACCAGCTCCAGCTCGCGCTGCTCGTCATGGGCAGCAGGGGGAACAGTGCGCGGCCCGCTCACGTTTCGTGGCGTTTTCGACAACTCCGGGATGGCGTCGGTCGGCGCGGTCACTCGTGGTCAGTTGTAGCAACAGACGGTCGAGCGGGCTCCCATTCGTCCGCACCCGATGGAATCTCGTCGCCTAACGCTCATTTCATGAAGGCCGCGTAGCGAGGGCGTTGAGGCGCCGGCTTGGGCGGCGTGGCGTCCGACTGGAGCGGTCCGGCGTACCGCGGAGGGAGCACGCGACGGACAACACGGTGGATCGACGCCCACAGTAGCGGAATTCGTGAAATGGGCGTTCACTTCACCGCATGCGCGACATCGTCGTTTACGGCTTGGGCCAGCTGGGCCAACTCTTCGGAAGTGCTGCGCTGCGCGCGGGCTTGCGTGTGACCCCGATCACGCGAAGCGTGGATCCGCAGACGGTGCTTACGTCCGTGCCCGCGGAGACGCCCGTGATCGTCGCGGTCGGCGAAGACGCGCTCGCGGGTGTGCTCGCGCAGCTCGGCGCGCGGCCCGTGATCCTGCTGCAGAACGAATTGTTCCCCGCTGCATGGCAGGGGCACCCAACCACCCCGACCGTGATGGTGCCGTGGTTGTTGAAGAAGCAGAGCGCGCCGCTGACGGTGCCGCGGCCGACGCAGGTGTTCGGTGCGCAGGCCGAGCTGGTGGGTGCGCTGCACGCGGCGCTGAGCATCGCTTGTGAGCCGCTGCCGAACGAGGCCGCGCTGCATCAGGCACTGGTCGACAAGTACGCGTTCATCGTGACCATCAACGCGCTCGGGTTGTTGCGCGATCGAACGCTCGCGGTCTGGCTGGCGGAAGATCCGCTGCGCGTGCGCGCGCTGGCGGAGGAAGCCGCGACGTTGGGCGAGCGCTTGTGCGCGGCGTCGATCGATCGCGAACGGAGCGTGCAGGCGGTGCTCGAAGGCATGCGCGGGCTCGGCTCGATGTCGGCGCGCGGGCGCACCGCCAGGAGTCGCATCGATCGAGCATGGAACCATGCCGAGCGGCTGGGCGTGAGCGTGCCCGAGTTGCGTGCGATCTAACGAGGCAGCATCGCGGCGAGACGTTCGATCGCCTGCGCGAGGTTCGGGCGTGCAGCGAGCAAGTCGGCCATCGGATCGCCGAGCGCGGCGACCCGCTCGGGTACGGTCGCGATCGTGAAGCGCGCGGGATCGAGCGCGAAGCCGACCTCATCCCAGGTCAGCGGCGTGGACACGCGCGCACCGCGGTAGGCGCGCACCGAGTACGGCGCCACGATCGCGCGCAAGGTCCCGGTCTGCCCGGTGTCCACGTAGACCTTCGGCGGGCGCTTGATCTTCGCGCGCTCCATCGTCGCCAGGTCGGCGTGGCGGATCACGAGCAGGCGACCGAGTAGCTCCGCGAGCGTGCGCGCGGTGTCGAAGTTCACGCCGGGGCCGAGCGGAACGAGCACGTGCAAGCCCGTCTGGCCGCTGGTCTTCGGGTGCCCCGCGAGGCCGAGCTGGTCGAGCAGCGTGTGCAGCGCGCGCGCGAGCGTGATCGCGTGCGCGAGCGGCTGGCCGTTGAGGTCGAAGTCGACGGTCAGGAAGTCCGCGGCCGCGAGATCCTGGGTACGCGCGCCGAGGATGTGAAGCGGGATGCAGCCGAGGTTCGCGACGTAGATCAGCGTGTCGAGGTCGTCGATCAGGAACAGCTCGACCTCCTTGTCGTCGCGGTCGGCCCACTGCACCTTGAGCGTCTTCACCCACGACGGCGTGCCGCGCGGCGCGTTCCACTGGTAGAAGCTCTTGCCGTCGATGCCGTCCGGGTAGCGCACCAGGATCACCGGCCGACTGCGCAGGTGCGGCAACAGCACGGGCGCGATCGCCTGGTAGTAGCCGCAGAGCTGGCCCTTGGTGATGCCGTCGGCGGGCCAGTACAGCTTCGTGGGGTTGCTGATCTTGACGTTCGAGGTGGGTGCCTCTTCCGGCAGCTCGTCGATCACCAGCTCGCGCTTGTCGTCGGAGGGTGAGGCGGTGCACTCGCTGGGCGCGACGTCGGCGCGCAGGCCGCGGAACACCGGGTGCCGAAAGTGCCCGGCGTGCGTGAAGCCGCTGTGGCGGATGCTGACCACCAGCTCGGGCCGCACGAAGCTGCGCCCGCGCGGCGCTGCAATGAGCTCGCCCTCCGCGGCGCAGGCCTCGACCGTGCGTGCGGACAGCTGCCGCAGGAGCAGCTCCTGCGTGGCGTCGTCGATGCCGCTGCCGACCTTGCCGCGCGAGATCAGCGTCTCGCCGTCGTAGGTGGCGAGGTCGATCGCGCCCAGCTCGCGCGCGCCGTTGCCGCGCGTGAAGCCGATCACGACGCAGTCGGCCTCACGCTCGCACTTGATCTTGCACCAATCGCCGCTCGCCTTCGGCCCGGGCTGGTACGCGCTGTCGGCGCGCTTCTCGATCACGCCCTCCAGCTGGTTGTCGCGGCAGAAGTCGAACAGCGCCTCGCCCTCGCCTTCGATGTGGTCGAGCGCGCGCACGGGGCCACGCGCGGGCACCAGCTTCGCGAGCAGCCGCTTGCGCTCGAGCAACGGCAGCTGCAGCAGCGAGAGCCCGTCGAGCGCGAGCAGGTCGAACGTCACGTAGCTGACCGCCACGCGTTGCATCGCGCGCTTCACGTCGTGCGGACGCGTGGCCGAGAAGCGCTGTGCGAGGCGCTGGAAGTCGGGCCGCCCGTTGGCGTCGTAGGCCACGACCTCGCCGTCGAGCACGAGGTGCTCGTTGGGCAGCGCGCGCAGCGTGCGCACCAGCTCGGGGTAGCTCGCGGTCGCGGAGCGGCCCTTGCGGTAGTAGAGCGCGACCTCGCCGTCTCGCTTCTCGGCCAGGATGCGCACGCCGTCGAGCTTGAGCTCGTAGACGTGGCGTGGGCTGTTCAGCGCGAGCGGGTCGCGCGCCGCGGCGGCCATCGGCGTCAGCTGGCTCACGCGCAGGTCGCGCTCGACGGCTCCGCGTTGCACCGCTTGCGCTCGCAGCTTCGCGGCGTGCTCCGGGGCGCTCGCGAGCTCGCTCGCGGGCAGGCCGGAGAACACGCTCGCCGGCAGCTCCTCGACGATCTCGCTGCCGGGCGCCACGTGGGCGTCGCGCTTCTTGAGCAGGATCCAGTGCGGCTGTTTTTGCCCCGGCTTGGGCCTGGTGCGCACCAGCCCGAAGCGGCCGCGCAGCTTGTAGCCCGCCAGCTCGAACTTCAGGTCGCCGCTCGCGAGCCCGCTCTCGGCGTCGTGCTCGGGGTAGCGCACGTGGCCGGTGTCCCAGACGATCATCGCGCCGGCTCCGTAGTTCTGGTCCGGGATCACCCCCTCGAAGTCGAGGTACTCCAGCGGGTGGTCCTCGGTCTGCACGGCGAGCCGGCGCTCGCCCGGGTCGAGCGTGGGCCCACGCGGGACCGAGAAGCTGAGCAGCACGCCGCCTACCTCCAGGCGCAGGTCGAAGTGCCGCCGGCTGGCGTGGTGCTCGTGCACCACGAAGGTGCCGCTACGCGTGGGGCCCCGACCACTAACCGCAGGTTCAGCGGCGAACGGCTCGTTGGTGCGACCGGGGTCGCGCTTTTGACGGTATTCGCCCAGCGGCGAGCGCTCGTGCGGGGGCGAGTCATCGCGCTTGGCCACTCGGATCATTTACCGCTTTCGGGGCCCGCGATCTATCCTTCGGCCATGGCAGCACGCGCCACCGGCTCGACCACCATCTCGTTCGGTCTGGTCTCGATCCCGATCAAGCTCTACACGGCGACCAGCTCCCAGCAGGTGGCGTTCAACACCCTGCACGCCGAGTGCGGCTCGCGCATCAAGCAGCAGATCTTCTGCCCGGTGCACGAGAAGGTGATCGAGCGCGACGAGACAGTGAAGGGCTACGAGTTCTCGAAGGGTCAGTACGTGATCTTCTCGCAGGAGGAGCTGAGCAAGCTCGAGGCCGAGAAGAGCAACACGATCGACATCACGGAGTTCGTGCCGGCCGCGAGCGTGGACTTCATCCAGATCGAGAAGACCACCTACCTCGGTCCCGACAAGGGCGGCCACAAGGCGTACAACCTGCTCGGCCACGCGATGCGCGAGAGCGAGGTCGTCGCGATCGGCCGCTACAACGCGCGCGGCAAGAGCTACGTGGTGATGATCCGCCCCTACGAGAAGGGCCTCGCGCTGCATCAGCTGTACTACGCGGACGAGGTGCGACCGTTCGCCGACGTCGACATCGGCGAAGACGTGCGCTTCTCCAACGCCGAGCAAGACCTCGCCCAGAAGCTGATCGAGCAGCTACGCGCCGACTCGTTCGACCCCGCGCAGTACCGCGACGACTACAGTGATCGCGTACGGGAGGCCGCCGAGCAGAAGGCGCAAGGCCAGGAGATCACGAGCGCGCCCGAGCAGCCGCCGGCGCAGATCATCGATCTGTTCGAGGCGCTCAAGAAGAGCATCAGCGCGACCAAGGAAGCCGCGCAGGCCAAGCCACCCAAGAAGGCCGGCCCTGCCACTGCCAAGCGCGCGCGCGC
>DASUME010000621.1:0-11005 GCA_036277895.1 Polyangiales bacterium | reverse complement strand
CGGACCATGTCGCTCTACGATTTCAGCGTTCCCCAGTTCATCAAGACCCTCGGCAACCTCGACAAGTGGTTCGACAAGGCGGAGGCCCACGCGGCGGCCAAGAAGTTCGACCCGGCGGTCTACCTCACGCTGCGCCTGGCTCCCGATCAGCTCCCGTTCGTGAAGCAGGTCCACATCGCGACCGACTCCGCCAAGCTCGGCGTGTCGCGCGTGACCGGCAAGGCCGCGCCCACGTTCGAGGACAACGAGACCACGCTCGCGCAGCTCCGCGAGCGCATCCAGAAGACGATCGCGTTCCTGCAGTCGGTCACGCCGGTGGACTTCGAGGGCGCTGCCACGCGCGTCGTCGAGCGCCCCGACGGCACGAAGATCCTGGGCCAGGATCAGCTGATCCAGCACACCATCCCGACCTTCTTCTTCCACGCCGTCACGACCTACGCGATCCTGCGCCACAACGGCGTGGACCTCGGCAAGAAGGACTACCTCGGCGCGCTCAAGCTGATCGGCTGAGCGCGGCCCACGGCGAGCGCGATGAACGCAGAGCTCAGTCGCCTGCAGCGGCGCTACCGCAACGGATCAGCGGTCGCGGTCCGCGTCGCGCGTCCCGGAATCGGCGCGGCCTGCGTCCTTGGGCGCGTCGTCACTCGGCGAACCATCCGCGTTCGGGACGTTCGTGGCCAGCAGCGGCCCCACGAAGTCGAGCAGCTCCTTCGTCTCGGCGTCGGTCACGTCGTTCGGCAGCCAGCAGCCTCCGATGCTCTTGCGCGTGGACACCGCGACCGAGCTCGGGTCGTCGATGCAAGCCGCGCGATCGCTCGCGCTGGTCTCGACGTAGGTCGCCATTTTGTCGTCGCTGGTGAGCTCCTGGATGCGCTGCCATTCTTCGTCGCTGAGCGAGCCCTTCTGCGTGCCGGTGGGCGGCTCGTTGTTCGACTGGTACTCGTTGCGGTCCAGGCTCACGCGCAGGTAGCCGACGCCCTTGCTGCGGATGATGGCGTACTCTTCATCGCGCGCATCGCCGCTGGTGATGCAGCCGGTGAGCGCGACGAGCGCGGCCAGCCGCGCCAGGTTCCCAAACGTCATGGCCGCCAGCCTAGGCGATCCCATGCACGGGAGCCATGGTCAGGCAGGGGCCGACTGATTGACTCCGGAGAGCTGGGCGGCGGCCGCCCGGTCGACCAGAAACGTGAGCTGGCCCGCCGGCTTCACGCCGCGCGTGGGGATCTCTTCGATGGCCGCGTCGCCCTCGAGCACCCGCTTCAGCGCCGGCGCCTTGTCCGCGCCCGCGATCATGAACAGCACGTGCGCGGCATGGTTCAGCACCGGATACGTCAGCGTCAGCCGGTGGGCCGCCAGCTTCTCCACCCAGTTCGCGGCCACCCACGCCTGCTGCTCGCGCAGCGCCGCGGTGTGTGGGAACAGCGACGCGGTGTGACCGTCGGGACCCATGCCGAGTAAGATCAGATCGAACTGCGGGAACGCCACGTGCGGGAAGAACGTGCGCAGCGTGTGCTCGTAGTTGGCCGCGGCCTCCGGCGCAGGCAGCTCGGCTCGGATGCGGTGCACGCGTGCCTCCGGCACGAACGCCATGCGGGTCAGCGTCTCGCGCGCCATGCGGGCGTTGCTGTCCGCGTGGTCGGGCGGCACCGCACGCTCGTCGCCGAAGAACAGCTCGATGTTGGCCCAGGGTAGTCCGGGCTGATCGGCGAGCAGCTTGTAGAGCGCCTTGGGCGTGGAGCCGCCCGCGAGCGCGATCGTGAACCGGCCGCGCTTGGTGACCGCTTCGATCGCCGCGTGGTGCACGAGCTCGCTCGCCTTCTGCGCGACCGCCGCAGCGTCCTCGAGGACTTCCAGCACTCAGCCCTCCGACATCGGGCGCCAGCCCTGGCCGGGGTAGCCCTCGAAGAGTCGATCGGCTTCGTCCGGGCCATCGCTGAACGGGAAGTAGTTGGGGAACTTGGGCGGCGGCAAGTTGGCCCAGCCGTCGAGCAGCGACTGCACGAAGCGCCACGCGTGCTCGACCTCGTCCGAGCGCGTGAACAGCGACGCATCGCCGCGCAGCGCGTCGAGCAACAGGCGCTCGTACGCTTCTGGGCTTCGGCGGTTGAAGTCGGTGTACTCGAAGTCCATCTTCACTTCGTCGAGGTGCACCTGCATGCCGGGCTGCTTGGCCGCGAACGTGAGCGCGATGCCCTCGTTCGGCTGGATGCGTACCAGCAGCACGTTGGACGGCGGACGCACGCGGTCGCCGTCGGCGTTGACCAGCTCGCGGAACATGTGCAGCGGCGGCTGCTTGAAGGTGATCGCGATCTCGCTGACGCGCTGCTTGAGCCGCTTGCCGGTGCGCAGGAAGAACGGCACCCCCGCCCAGCGCCAGTTGTCGATCTCCAGCTTGATCGCGACGTACGACTCGGTGACCGACTTGGGGTTGACGCCGATCTCCTGGCGATAGCCCTTCACGGCGTCGCCGTTCTTGTCGCCCGGACCGTACTGCCCACGCACGGTGTTGGCCGCGACCTGCTTGCGCGTCATCGGCTCCAGCGCGCGCAGCACCTTCACCTTCTCGTCCCGCAGCGCAGTGGCGTCCATCGTCGACGGGGGCTCCATCGCGATGATCGTCAGCAGCTGCAGCAGGTGGTTCTCGACCATGTCGCGCAGCGCGCCGGCGGTGTCGTAGTAGCCGCCGCGCTTGTTCTCCATGCCCAGCGTCTCGGCGACCGTGATCTGCACGTTCTCGACGTACTTGCGATCGAACAGCGGCTCGAAGATCGCGTTGCCGAAGCGGAAGCTGAACAGGTTCTGGACGGTCTCTTTCCCGAGGTAATGGTCGATGCGGTAGACCTGGCTCTCGCCGAGGAACGAGCGCACTTCCTGGTTGAGCTTGAGCGCGCTCTCGAGGTCCTTGCCGAACGGCTTCTCGATGATCACGCGCGACCAGAGCGGATCGCCCTTGGGCCGGATCATGCCGGCCTCGGACAGGTTCTTCACGATCATCGCGAAGAACTCGGGCGCGACGGAGAGGTAGTAGAGGCGGTTGCCGGGCAGCCCGCGCTCCTTCTCGATCTCGGTGAGCCGCGCGTCGAGGCGCTTGAACGACTCGAGGTCGTCGTTGTTGCCGGAGACGTAGTGCAGCCGGCCGAGCAGGCTCGATTCCTGGCCGCCGTTGAGCCCCGCGTCGCCGAGATCCTTGCGCGTGTTGCTGCGGAAGTCGTCGTCGCTGACCTCGCTGCGGGAGAAGCCGACCACCGCGAAGTTCTCGGGCAGGAAGCCGTCTTGCTGGAGGTGGAACAGCGCCGGCAACAGCTTGCGCTTGGAGAGGTCGCCGGAAGCGCCGAAGATCACGATCGTGAACGGATCGCGCGCACTGAAGCGCGCGTCTTGCGGCTCCGTGGGCGGCGGCGGAATCGTCATCACGTTGACATTGGCGACGGTCATACGCTGTACCTCGCGTCGAAGGGCGTCTTGCCCGGGCTGCGCTTCACGCCGTGATCGGGGTTCGCGGACAGGTGCTCGAGCAGCTTGTAGACCGTCTCGACTTCCTCCGGAGCGTTGGCCGCCTTGGCGATCTCTTCGACGGTGCCGCCCTGCTTCAGCGCCTCGAGCACGGCGCTCTGCAGCGTGAGCACCGCGGCGGCCGCCTTCTTGCCGGCCTCGACGCCGGGCTGGTGGTAGGCGTTGATGTTCACCAGCGTCGCGTAGAAGCCGACCGCACGCTCGTAGAGCGCGATCAGCGCGCCCAGCGTGCGCGGCGAGGCATCCGGCACACTGATGGTCAGCGACTCGCGGCCGTTCTCGTACAGCGCGCGCCGCGTGCCGAGGAGGAAGCCCAGCAGGTAGTCGCCGCTGGTGGCGCCCGGCTCGACCTCGAAGCCTGGACCCGGGCGGTCCTTGCGCACCTCGATGAAGGTGGCGAAGAAGTTCGGCACGCCCTCGCGCAGCTGCTGCACGTACGCGTGCTGATCGGTGGAGCCCTTGTTGCCGTAGACGGCGATGCCCTGGTTCACGGTCTTGCCGTCCAGGTCCTTCTCCTTGCCGAGCGACTCCATGACCAGCTGCTGCAGGTACTTGGACAGCAGCATCAGCCGGTCCTTGTACGGCAGCACGACCATGTCCTTGGCGCCGCGTCCGTCGCCCGCGTAGTGCCACATCAGCGCGAGCAGCGCGGCCGGGTTCTTCTGCGCGTCCTTCACGCGCGTGGCCACGTCCATGTCGCGCGCGCCGCCGAGCAGGGCCTCGATGTCGTAGCCCGCGAGCGCCGCCGGCAAGAGGCCCACCGCGCTCAGCTCGGAGGTGCGACCGCCGACCCAGTCCCACATCGGGAAGCGCTCGAGCCACTTTTCCGCGAGCGCGACCTTGTCGAGCTCGCTACCGTCGCCGGTGACCGCGACCGCGTGCTTGCCGAACTCGAGCCCGGCCTTCTCGTACACGCGCTTGGCCTCGAGCATGCCGTTGCGCGTCTCCTTGGTGCCGCCCGACTTGCTGATCACCACGGTCAGCGTGGTCGCGAGCTCCTTGCCCACGCGCGCGAACACGCGATCGATGCCGTCGGGATCGGTGTTGTCGAGGAACCAGACCGTCAGCTTGTCGTCGGCGCCGCCGAGTGCGTCTTGCGCCAGCTGCGGACCGAGCGCCGAGCCGCCGATGCCGACCACCAGCACGTGCGTGAACTTCTCCGCCTTCTGCGGCTTCACGACGCCCTCGTGCACGCGCTTGCTGAACGACAGGATCTGCCGCTTGGTGTCTTCGATCGCCTTGGTCAGCGCCGGCTCGGGCGCCAGCTCCGGCGCGCGCAGCCAGTAGTGGCCGACCATGCGCTTCTCGTCGGGATTCGCGATCGCGCCCTTCTCCAGCGCGTCCATGGCCGCGAACGCCTTCGCGATCGGCGCCTTCGCGAGGAAGTCCGGCGCAAAGCGCATGCGCGAGACATCGAGCGTCAGGCCGAGGCTGTCGACGACGCACAAATACTGCTGGTACCGCTTCCAAAGCTCCAGGCTCATCGCGTCTCCCTCGAAGCTGATGTTAATCCCGCGACCACTCGGTGTGGAAGTTGCCGGGCTTGTCGATGCGCTCGTAGGTGTGCGCGCCGAAGTAGTCGCGCTGCGCCTGCGTGAGGTTGGTGGGCAAGCGCTCGCGGCGCAGCGTGTCGTAGTAGCTGAGCGCGGTGAAGTGCGCGGGCAACGGCAAGCCCACCTGCGCGGCCTTGGCGACCACACGGCGGAACGCCGTCTGCCGCTCGCCCAGCTCGCGCTGGAAGTCCTCGTCGAGCAGCAGGTTGCCGAGCTCCGGATCGCGCAGGTAGCTGGCCTTGATGCGGCCGAGGAACTGCGCGCGGATGATGCAGCCGCCGGTCCAGATGCGCGCCAGCTCGGACAGGTTGAGGTTCCACTTGTACGTCTGCGAAGCGGTCTGCAGCAGCGCCATGCCCTGCGCGTAGGCACACGCCTTGGCGGCGTAGAGCGCGGCGCGCACGTCGGCGACCAGCTGCGGGTCCTTCTGCACGGAGGGCTTGGGACCGGGCAGCGCGCCGGTCAGCTTGCGCAGCGCGCGGTTGCCCGAGAGCACGCGCGCGTCGACCGCGCTCGCGATCGTGGGCACGGGTGCACCCACCTCCGCTGCCTGCTGCACGGTCCACTTGCCAGTACCCTTCATCGAGGCGGCGTCGACGATCTTGTCGAGCAGATCGCTGCTCGGATCTTCGGGGTCCTTCTTGCGCAGGATCTCGGCGGTGATCTCGATCAAGAACGACTGCAGGTCGCCGCGGTTCCACTCGCTGAACACATCGGCCAGCTCGGCGTTGCTGAGCCCACCGACGGTGCGCAGCACGTCATACGCCTCGGCGATCAGCTGCATGTCGCCATACTCGATGCCGTTGTGCACCATCTTCACGTAGTGCCCCGCGCCGCCCGGCCCGATGTACGTGACGCAGCTGCCGTCGGCCTGGGCTGCGATCTTGGTCAGCACGGGCGCGAGGTGCTCGTAGGCCTCGCGGTCACCGCCGGGCATCATCGAGGGACCGTTGCGCGCGCCCTCCTCGCCGCCGGACACGCCCATGCCGAAGAACTTGAAGCCCTTGGCCTCTAGCTCCTTCGAGCGGCGCTCGGTGTTCAAGAAGTACTCGTTGCCGCCGTCGATCAGCAGGTCGCCCTTGTCGAGCAGCGGCACCAGCTTGGCGATCGTCTGATCGACGACCTCCCCCGCCTTGACCAGCATGATGATGCGCCGCGGCTTGGCCAGCGCCTGCACGAACTCCTTGAGGTCCGTGAAGCCGCGTACGTCCGCCCGGTTCGGGGTCTTGTCATCGGACGCGGCCGTCACCAGCTTGGTGACCGGCTCGGGCCAGGCGTCCCAGCCGCCCACGGAGAAGCCCTTGTCGGCGAGGTTCAGGGCCAGGTTTCGCCCCATCACGCCGAGTCCAACCATTCCCATCTGCAACCCGCTCATACGCTCTCCCGTGCGGTTATCAGCCGTGCGCGTTATCCGTCGAAGACGTCTCGGATCGAGGGGTCCTTCGCGAACTGCGCGCTCGCGTAAGGACAGGTCGCAAGTACGCGCGTGTTCGTTTCCCGCGCCCACATGATCAGCTCGTTCAGCAGCTTGCGTGCCACGCCGTGCCCCTGCAGGCGCTCGTGCACCTCGGTGTGCGAGATGATGATCTGCGCCGGCCCAGACCGTGAGTACACCATCTCGGCCAGGCGCATGCCCTCACGCTCGATGAAGAACGCGCCCGTGGTGCCTTCTTCAGCGTGCTCGATGCGTATCTCCACCCGGTACCTCCGCCTCTATGTGTCCTAGCGCAATTCGTAGGCGGTGCGCGCCTCCTTCGCAGCCCGAAGCCAATCGACACCGAGCCGACGCCGGATGGCAGCGCTGAAATGGGGAGGTTTGCATCCGGTGGGTTTCACCGGGTCGCCGCCCCGGCGCGCCTGGCCTACGATCGCGCGATGAAGCGACCGGACCTGTTCGCACCCGCGCGCCCCGGGCCGAGCGTCGCCTTCGAGTTCGTGCTCGACGCACTCGAGGGCCTGCCGCTGTCGACGCGTGCGATGTTCGGCAGCACGGCGGTCTACGTCGGCGAGCAGGTGGTGTTCATCCTGCGCAAGCGGGGCGACGGAGACGACGGGGTGTGGTTGGCGTTCGAGCCCGGGCGCGAGGACGAGGTGCAGCGCGCGCTACCCAACCTGGTGCGCATCGACGCGCTGCCCAACGTGCGCAACTGGCGCAAGCTCGCCGCCAGCCACCCGAGCTTCGAGGACGACGTGAACCAGGCTTGCGCGCTGGTGCGCCAGGGCGGCCTGCTCGGCAAGACGCCGGACCGGCAGAAGGCCAAGAAGGCGCGCCGCACCGCCGAGCGCACCCCCACCGCCCGCAAGGCGAAGCCGCGTACCCCGCGCAAGACCGCGCCCCGCAAGCCGCGCTGAGTGCCACGGTGTGCCGCCCGATCGGTTGGCGGTCGGGAAAACATACGATATTGCGCGCTTAGGGGCCGGTACGGGGCTTGCTTCAAGCTCGCTCCATGCGCCTTGCCCTGTTCGCTCTGCCCTGCTTGCTCGCCTGCAGCCAAAGCACACCTCGCGCGCCGACGGAGATGCCCGGCGGCCCCGAGGACACGGTCGAGCCGGTCTCGGTGAGCGTGAAGCCGCTGGCCGCTGACCAGGCCGCCTTCGACGCGCTGCGCGAGCAGCTCGGGGCCGCCAAGAAGCTCGACGCCGCCGGCTTGCGCGCGAAGTACCCGGTCAACTTTCGGGCGCTGGGCTTCGATCCCACCACGGCGGCCGGCCTCGACGTGATCGCCGGCTCGCGCTTCGCGCTGACCGAGGCAGAGCGCGCCAAGCTGGGCGAGCACGGCTTCGTGATCTCCACGCGCAACAGCTTCCCCACCTTCACGTACGGGCTGGCGCAGCTCTACAGCGAGCACCTGCCGCTGTACGTCAGCGCGGACTCGCTGCTGGAGTCGGTGCACGCGTCGTACGACAAGATCCTGGAGAGCATCGAGCGCAACTTGCTCGAGCCGGAGCTGAAGTTGTTGTTCGACGGCATGCGCAGCCGGCTCGCGACGCTGAGCGCCGACGAGAGCGTGAAGAAGGACCTCGACGTGTACCTGGCGGTCGCCGATGCGCTGATCCGTCAGAGTGCACCGCGCATGGTCGCGGGCGGTGACGCCGCGCTGGCGCAGCAGCTGGTGGCGCTCGCGAACGACGCCAAGCAGGGCGTCACGCAGGTCGAGCTATTCGGCGTGAAGCGCAAGGAAGACTTCTCGCAGTTCAAGCCGCGCGGCCACTACACCAACGGGCTGGAGCACTACTTCCGCACCATGATCTGGCTCGGGCGCTTCGACTTCCGCCTGCTGGAGACGATCGAGGGCGGCAAGCAGGTGTTCCGCCGCCCGCAGTACCTCGCGACGCTCGCCGTGCGGGAGCTGATGGCCGAGGACGTCTCGCACTACGAGGCGGTGGACGACACGATCCGCACGTTCGTCGGCGAGAGCGACTACATGGCGCCCTCGGAGGTCGACAAGCTGGTCGCCGCTCTCGGAGCCGACGCGGCGTCCGCGAGCGACCAGCAGGTGGTCGACGCGATCATCGCAGGTGGCTACGGCAAGCAGAACCTCCTGAGCACGATCGCCCCCGCGGACGTGGAGGGCAAGGTGCTGCCGCTCAACCGCTCGTTCGCGCTGCTCGGCCAGCGCTACGTGGTGGACTCGCACGTGTTCAGCGACGTGGTCGACGACCGCGTGTCGCGCCGCATGCTGCCCAACCCGCTCGACGCCGCGTTCGCCGCGCTCAAGAACGACAAGGCGCTCGCCGTGCATCCGGAGCTCGAAACCAAGGGTCTCGCCGGCGCGCTCGCCGCGGCGCGCGTCGGCGTGGAGGCGCACGACAGCGCGTTCTGGAGCGCCAACCTCTACAACCTGTGGCTGACGGCGCTGCAGGGGTTGTCGACGGCGCCCGACAACGTGCCGGCGCTGATGGGCACCGAGGCGTGGTCGCGTCGCATCCTGAACACGCAGCTCGGCTCGTGGGCAGAGCTGCGCCACGACACCGTGCTGTACGCCAAGCAGTCGTACTCGGGCACGCCGGCCTGCGAGTTCCCGGACGCATACGTCGATCCGTACCCGGCGTTCTGGCAGGCGCTTCAGAAGTACGCGGACGCGGGCGCGCGCGTGGCCAAGCTGTTCCCCGCCAGCGAGAGCAACCTGCCGGCTCTGGTCGCCACGTACTTCGACAACCTGAAGCGCGCGACCACCACGCTCGGCGACATGGTCGACCGCGAGCTGCGCGGCGAGCCGTTCTCCGCCGAGCAGCTGCAGTTCATCAACGACGCGGTGCGCATCCAGCGCGAGAGCAAGGGCTGCTTCTCGGTCGATGTTCCGGACGGCTGGTACGCGGACCTGTTCTTCGTCAAGGACGAGTCGCTGGAGTTCGATCCCACGATCGCCGACGTGCACACGGCGCCGTACGATCGCACCGGCAGCGAGGTGGGCAACGTGCTGCACGTGGGCACGAGCTACCCGCGCCTGATGGTCGCCACCGTGGACACCTGCAACGGGCCGCGCGCGTACGCCGGCCTCGTGTACGCGTACCACGAGAAGATCACCGAGGACTTCGAGCGCCTGACCGACGACGAGTGGGCCGCCCAGATCAAGTCCGGCCCCGCCCCCGCCGATGTGCCGTGGATGGCCGACCTGCTGGCGAACTGATCACCAGTGTGTGGGGGCGTAGTCTTTCAGGAACAGGCCCCAGACGTGTTTGCCGGTGTTGAGGCCGTCGAAGATGGGGTCGACGATGCGGGCGGCGCCGTCGACGATGTCGAGGGGTGGGTGGAAGCCCTGTTCGCGCGTCTTGCGGGCGGCGATCTCGGCGGCGTCTTCGTCGGTGACCCAGCCTGTGTCCACGCTGTTCATGTGGATGCCGTCCTTGATGTAGTCGGCGGCGGAGGTGCGCGTCATCATGTTGAGCGCGGCCTTGGCCATGTTCGTGTGCGGATGTTTGTCCGTCTTGAACATGCGATAGAACTGGCCTTCCATCGCCGACACGTTCACCACGTGCTTGTCCGCCGTGGGCACGCGCTGCATCAGCGGCTTCAGGCGCGCGTTGAGCAGGAACGGCGCCACCGCGTTCACCAGCTGCACCTCCAGCAGCTCCACCGCGGTGACGTCCGCCATCGGCAAGCGCCAGCTGTTGAGCGCGCGTAGGTCGACCTGCTGCAGGTCGGCGTCGAGCTTGCCCGTCGGGAACAGCTCTTCGCCGCGCGCGAGGTCTTCTTCCAGCAGCGCGAGCTGCGACAGGCCCGCGGAGTGCGCGAGTCCGGAGATGCTCGCGATCAGGCCCTTTCGGGCGTGGTTGTCGTCGTTGTGGCTGACGAGGGCGAGCGCGCGCGAGCGCAGCTGCTCGTGGCCCGCGAGCAGGCGGCGCTCGCGTTCGTTCTCGGGCGCGCTCTCCTCGGCCAACATCAGGTGCCCGTAGAAGCCGGCGGGGCGACGTACGGTCTGGCAGGCGTTGTTGATGATGAAGTCGAGCCGATCGAGCGACGTGTTCAGGTGCTTGGTGAACAGCTCGACGCTCGGCGTGTGGCGCAGGTCGAGGCCGTGCACCTGCAGGCGCGCGCCCCAGTCTTCGAAGTCCGGCTCGCGTGCGTAGCGAGCGGCGGCGTCGCGCGGGAAGCGTGTGGTCACGATCACCTGCGCCCCGGCGCGCAGCAGCATGATCGCGGCCTGGTAGCCGATCTTCACACGCGAGCCGGTGACCAGCGCGACGCGGCCGCGCAGGTCGGCAGTCTGGCTGCGCTTCTGGTAGTTGAGATCGCCGCACGTCGCGCACATCGCGTCGTAGAAGAAGTGCAGGCTCGTGAAGCGGCGTTTGCACACGTAGCAAGCGCGCTCCTCGCGCACTTCGGACGTCTGGTGCGCGTGGCCGTCGGCGAGCGGCGGGGTCTCCAACAGCGGCGTTTGAAACACCGTCTCCTGACGCTTCTTGCGGATGCCCGTGTTCGCGAGCGCGGCCTCGTC
>DASUME010000620.1:0-3950 GCA_036277895.1 Polyangiales bacterium | reverse complement strand
ACGCAAGACGAACAATCGTTTCTGATTCGGTTGATGCTCGGTGAGCTGCGCCAGGGTGCGCTGGAGAGCTTGTTGCTCGACGCGATCGCGAGCGCCTCCGACACGCTCGCGCCCTCGGTGCGGCGCGCGCAGATGCTCTCGGGCAACCTGCGCGAGGTGGTCGAGGTGGCGTTCACGCGCGGCGAACAGGGCCTGGGCGAGTTCGACCTGACGCTGTTCCGCCCGCTGCAGCCGATGCTCGCCGAGCCCTCGCCCGACCCCGCGGATGCGATCGAGCGGCTCGGGCGCGCCGTGCTGGAGCTCAAGCTCGACGGCGCGCGCGTGCAGGTGCATCGCCTCGACGAGCAGGTGAAGGTCTACACGCGCTCGCTCAACGAGGTGACCTACGCGGTGCCCGAGCTGGTGGAGCTCGTCAAGGCGCTACCCGCGAGGGAGCTCGTGCTCGACGGTGAGGTGATCGCGCTGCGCGCCGACGGCTCGCCGCTGCCGTTCCAGGAGACCATGCGCCGCTTCGGCCGCAAGCTCGACGTGGCCACGCTGCAACAGACGCTACCGCTCTCGACGTTCTTCTTCGACTGCTTGCACCTCGACGGAGAGAGCCTGCTCAACGCGCCCACCGAGGCGCGCATCGCGGCGATGTCGCGCGTGGTGCCGCTGGCCAACCAGCCCACGCGCATCGTGACGGGTGAGCTCGCGGAGGCCGAGGCGTTCTTCCAGGACGCGCTCGATCGCGGGCACGAGGGGGTGATGGCCAAGGCGCTCGATGCGCCGTACTTCGCGGGCAGCCGCGGCGCGAGCTGGCTCAAGCTCAAGCAGGCGCACACGTTCGATCTCGTGGTGCTGGCGGCGGAGTGGGGCAGCGGTCGCCGTCAGGGTTGGCTGAGCAACCTGCACCTTGGCGCGCGCGACGAAGAGAACGGCGGCTTCGTGATGCTCGGCAAGACCTTCAAAGGGTTGACCGATGAGCTGCTGCGCTGGCAGACCGAGCAGCTGCTCGCCCGCGAGACGCAGCGCGACGACTACACCGTGTACGTGCGCCCCGAGCTGGTGGTCGAGATCGCGCTCAACGACGTGCAGACCAGCCCGCACTATCCGGCAGGTCTGGCGCTGCGCTTCGCGCGCGTGAAGCGCTATCGTCCGGACAAGTCCGCCAGCGAGGCCGACACGCTCACGCAGCTCCGGGCGCTGCACGCGCGCAGTCAAGGAACGCCATGATCGACGCACTCTCCACGGCCAAGGAGTTGCTCGCCGCGCTGGCGGCGAAGCAGGTGTCTGCGCGCGAGCTGCTGGCGCTGTACGACGCGCGCATCGACGCGCACAACCCGCAGCTCAACGTGATCGTCGAGCGCAACCCGGAACGAGCGGACGCCCTCGAAGACCGTGCTCCGCTGCGCGGGCTGCCGATCACGCTCAAGGAGTCGATCAACGTGCGCGGGATGCGCACGACCATGGGCACGAAGCAGTGGGAGCACAATCGCTCCGAGTACGATGGTGCGATCGCCGAGCGCACGCGCGCGGCGGGTGCGGTGTTGCTCGGCAAGACCAACGTGCCGCCGATGCTCGCGGACTGGCAGGCCAACAACCCGATCTACGGCCGCACCAACAACCCGTGGGATCTGACGCGCTCCCCGGGTGGCAGCACGGCAGGTGCGGCGGCGGTCGCAGCGGGGCTGACGGCGCTGGAGTACGGCAGCGACCTCGCGGGCTCGATCCGGGTGCCCGCCGCGCTGTGCGGCGTCTACGGGCACCGGCCGAGCGAGACCGCCTTGCCGCGCAGTGGACAGGGCCCTCTTCCGCCCTTGCCCAACGCGTCGCGCATCATGGGCGTGCAGGGCCCGCTCGCGCGCTCGGCGGAGGATCTGGAGCTGGCCTTCGACGTGGTCGCCGGCGCGGAGATCGGAGAGGACGTGGGCTGGCGGCTCGAGCTTCCGCCGCCGCGGCACCCGCGCCTCGCGGACTTTCGGGTCGCCGTCTTGCCCGCCGTCGACTGGGCGCCCGTCGATCCCGCGATCCTCGCGGCGCAGGAGCGGCTGGTGGAGCGTCTGCGCGCGCACGGATGCAGGGTCGCAGAGGCGCAGCCCGCGCTCGAGCTGCGGCAGACCTACGAGCTGTACCTGGCGCTGATGGCGATCATGACCTCCTTGGCGCTGACGGCCGAGCAGCGCGAGGCGCGGCTCGCTCAGCTGCGCGAGCGCGACGATGTGTTGGTCGCAGGCGAGCGCCGAGGGCTCGCGAGCCACGCGGGCGACTACATCAAGATGTTTGCCGTGCGCGAGCACCTGCGCGCTGCGTGGCGCAGCTTCTTTCGCGAGTGGGACGTGGTGCTCGCGCCCGCGTTCATGATGCTCGCGTTTCCCCACCTGGAGAGCCCTCGCGACGTACAGGTCGTCGGCAAGACCGTGCCGTACGGCCTCGGCTCGTTCTATCCGCACGTCGCGACGCTGCCCGGCCTGCCCGCGACGGCGTTTCCCGTCGAGCTCTCGCGCGAGGGCTTGCCGATCGGCCTGCAGGCGATCGGGCCTTACCTGGAAGATCGCACGCTGTTCCGCTTTGCAGCGTTGCTCGCACGAGAGTGGGGCGGGTTCGTGGCGCCGCCCAGCTTCGCCTAGAGGACTGAACCGCTCAAGCGCGTAGGGATTTCCAAGCATTTCGTTGTCAGCGCGGCGCCCGCGCGCAGGGCCGACCCGAGGGTCGGCTCGAGCACGGACGTCGTGATGGCGGCGAAAGGCGCCGTGAAATCGTAGCGCTTAAGCGGTTCAGTCCTCTGGCTCGCGCACCCGCAGGCGGTAGAGTCCGTCATGTCGAAGCTCTCAAGCCGTGCCTCGGGCGAGCCCGCAGTGGGAGAGTTGCTCGTGCTCGAAGACGCCAACAGTCGCGTCGAAGTCGCGCCGCAGCGCGGCGGCCTGGTCACCTCGTTCCAGGTCGACGGGCGCGAGCTGTTGTACCTCGAGCCCGCCACGCTGGCGGACGCGAGCAAGAACGTGCGCGGGGGCATCCCGGTGTTGTTTCCCTCGCCGGGCAAGCTGCGCGACGACACGTTCAGCTACGAGGGCAAGCGTGGCGCGCTGAAGCAGCACGGCTTCGCGCGCAACCTGCCGTGGACGGTCGAAGGCTCCACGCTGACGCTGGAGGCGAACGCGCAGACGCGCGCGCAGTTCCCGTGGGACTTTCGCTACGCGCTGACGATCACGCTGCAGGGCGCCCGGCTCCGGCTCGGCATTCGCGTCGAGAATCCAGGCGTGGAGCCGCTGCCGTTCGGGCTCGGCTTTCATCCGTACTTCGTGCTGCGAGACAAGACCGCGGCCAAGATCGACACGCAGGCGAGCACGATCTTCGACAACGTGACCAAGGAAGTGAGGCCGTTCACCGGCTTCGATTTCACGCGCAAGGAGCAGGACCTCTACCTGCTCGATCACGGCAGCACGCACAGCGCGCTGCACTACGGCGACGGCTCGCGGCTGGAGGTGCGCGCGTCGCCAGACTTCACGCGCTGGGTGGTGTGGAGCCTGGCGGACAAGGACTACGTCTGCATCGAGCCGTGGACCTCGCCGCCCGACGCGCTCAACACCGGCGAGGGTCTGCTTCGGCTCGCGCCAGGTGCTACGCACGACGCATGGGTCGAGCTCGAGCTGCTGCGCACGTAGGCACCTGGGTGCAGCAGGAGCGCTCGCTCCCGCTGCGTGAGGGCAACAACCTGCGGCTCGCCTGCGTCGCCGACACGCACAGCAACCCGCACCCGAACACGCACGCGCTGCTGCGCACGCTCGCGCCGGACGCGATCCTGCACGGCGGTGACATCGGCGACCTGGCGGTGCTCGAGCCACTGGCCGCGATCGCGCCGCTGCTGGCGGTGCGCGGCAACATCGACGAGCGCGCCAACGAGCTGCCGGACGGCCTGACCATTCACGTCAAGGCCGGCGGCGACACCGCGCTCACCATGCTGCTGATGC
>DASUME010000619.1:0-3401 GCA_036277895.1 Polyangiales bacterium | reverse complement strand
TTGTTGAAACTGTGAGCGACTCAGCCCGAAGGCTGAGGTTCTCGATCCTGTGTCGCTGTCTACTCGCGCTGGCTAAAGCGCTTCTCGACAGTTCATCTCTCTCGCGCGTCTCATCGTTCGTGCTAAGCACTCGATGAGATCCTGCGTGTCACTTCGATTCAGTTTTCAAGGGTCGAAACAGTCTCTGTCGTCGCCGTTTCGGACCGCTCAGACTAGGCATTTCGTCGCGTCGTGCAAGTTCTTTTTTTCGAAACTTTCGCGCCGCTAAACTTCTTGAACGCCGTCGCCCCGCAGCGGTCGCTGCGTCCCGTTCCGGCCGGAGCCGCGTTGGGAGGCGACAATCTAGCGGGGACCTCCCGGTGTGCAAGGAAGTATCGCGATCTTTTTTCGCGCCGCTGCGCTTCGACCACTTTGGTGAGTGGTCCCGTTGAGCTCCCAGCCAGGCGACAGGCCCGTTCCAGCTCGATGACGCCCGTAGGGGAGCTCACCGCGCCCAGCTCGGCAGCGCGAGGGCACTCGCTTGACGGTCCTTCGAGGGGCTGCGACACCTGCCTTCAATGCCGACGCCGGACGTAGTGCTCGACAGTCTCCTGTCGCACGGCTCGATTGGTCTCGTGTTTCTCGCGCTGGTCGCGGCCGGGCTCGGACTCCCGATACCGGAAGACATCATGCTGCTCGCCGCAGGCGTGCTGGTGCACCGGGGTGAGGTCTCCTACGCGGGTGCGCTCGCGACCTGCGCCCTTGGCGTGGCCATCGGCGACACCACCATCTTCCTGCTCGCGCGCCGGCTCGGGCCGGCCGCGCTCGAGCGCAGGCCCCTGCGCTGGGTGATCACCCCCGAGCGGCGCGTGAAGGTCGAAGAGATGTTCCGCAAGCGCGGCAAGGTGATCGTGTTCATGGGCCGCCACATGGCCGGCCTGCGCGCGCCCATCTTCGCGATGGCGGGCATCAACGGCATCAAGCTGCGCGACTTCTGGCTCTACGACGGCCTGGGCTTGTGTGTCAGCGCGCCCATCGTGATCGGCATCGGCTGGTGGCTGGCGGACGAGCTCGACAAGGCCAAGGAGCACCTGCACCGCTTCGAGACCGGCGTGGTGATCGTGCTCGCAGTCGTGATCATCGCGCTGTTCGTGTGGCGCAAGCTGCGCCGCCAGAAGCCGGTGACCGAGCTCTGACCGAGACAGAGGTACGCGATAGCGCAAAAGAAGCGCGTTGCGACGCCCCCTCGTTCAGTGTATCCGCAGGCCCGTGGAGCTCATCCATTCCCTCATCGACCTGCTGCGCGATCCCGGGCCCATCATTCAGTGGGGCGGATACCCGGCGCTGGCGCTGATCATCTTCCTCGAGACGGGCGCGATGATCGCGTTCCTGCCGGGAGACTCGCTGCTGTTCGTGGCGGGTCTATACGCGGCCAAGGGGCAGCTCAACGTCGCGATCCTGGTCTCGCTGCTGAGCCTGATGGCCGTGCTCGGTGATGCCACGTCGTACACGATCGGCGCCCGCGTGGGCCCGAAGATCTTCAACCGCCCGCGCTCGCGCTTCTTCAAGCCCGAGCACGTGGAGGCCGCGCACGCGTTCTACGAACGGCACGGCGGCGTCGCGATCATCATCGCCCGCTTCGCGCCGCTGGTTCGGACCTTCGTGCCGGTGATCGCGGGCGTGGCGGGCATGCGGTACCGGACGTTCGCGCTCTACAACATCACGGGTGGCATCGGCTGGGTCTGCTCGATGGTGCTCGGCGGGTACTTCCTCGGCAGCATCTTCCCCGACCTCGCGCGGCACATCGAGAAGGTGATCATCGTGATCGTCGTGCTCTCGGTGATCCCGCTGGTGGTCGAGTACATCCGGGCGAAGCGTCGCCCCAAGGATCTGCCGGAGCAGCAGACTCCCTGAGTTTTCCGCTCGGTTAGGCGAGGTGCCGAACTTGCCTACACCGGTCACGGAAGCCAAAGTGTGCGGCCGCAACGGTCCCCCCGGGTGACCCGTGCGGAGCGCGCGCTCGTGTCGCTCGCTCGTTCGGAGAAGCAGATGACTGACCAACTGTTGATGAGCCTATACATCTTCGCGCTCGCGGGCTTCGTGGGGCACTACGTGATCGAGAGCGTGCCGCCGCTCCTGCACACGCCTTTGATGGCCGGCACCAACGCGATCAGCGGCATCTCGCTGGTCGGTTCGCTGGTGGTCGCCGGCTCGGAGTACAGCACGCTGGCCACGGTGCTCGGCACCATCGCGGTGTTCTGCGCGAGCCTGAACACCGTCGGCGGGTTCCTGATCACAGACCGCATGTTGAAGATGTTCAAGGCCAAAGAGCCCGCAGGGAAGGCCGCCAAGGCTGGAGCACACAAGTCATGAGTGTCTGGCTCAACTTCTCTTACCTGGTCGCGTCGCTCTGCTTCATCCTGACGCTCCAGCAGCTGGGCTCGCCCAAGACGGCGCGCCGCGGCGTGTTGCTCGGCGTGCTCGGCATGTCCGCGGCCGTCATCGGCACCGGCCTGCTCCACCCCGACATCAAGTCGTACGAGTGGATCGCGGTCGGCTTCATCCTGGGCTCGGTGGTCGGAACGGCGCTGTCGTTCATCCCGATGACCAAGATGCCGGAACGTATCGCGCTGTCGCACGCGTTCGGCGGCCTGGCGGCGGCGCTGGTCGGCGTCGCGGAGTACCACCACCGCCTCGGCGCCGGGCACCTTGACCGCGTCACCGCCGGTGCGCTCGGCTTCGAGGTCTACTTCGGCCTGATCACCTTCACCGGCTCGCTGATGGCGTTCGGTAAGCTCCAGGGCTTCATCACCGGCGCACCGGTGACCTACCCCGGCCAGAACTTCACGAACGTCGGCGCCTTCCTGGCTGCGTTGATCGCGCTGATCTGGATCGTGGTCGACCCGTCGCAGTTCAACATCTTCTTGAGCATCGGCGTCGTCGGCCTCGCGCTGGGCGTGTTGTTCGTGCTGCCGATCGGCGGCGCGGACATGCCGGTGGTCATCTCGCTGCTCAACTCGTACGCGGGCCTCGCAGCCGCAGCCACAGGCTTCGCGCTCGACAACAACGTCCTGATCATCGCGGGTGCGCTCGACGGTACGTCCGGCGTGTTCCTGTCGATCATGATGAGCAAGGCGATGAACCGCTCGTTCGCGAACGTGCTGTTCGGCGCGTTCGGCACTGGCGGCGACACCGCGGCCCCCGTCGCGGGCGCCGCCGGCATGACGAACGCGAACATCAACCAGGCCAGCGTCGAAGAGGCTGCGGAGCTGTTCAAGTCCGCGCAGTCGGTGATCGTGATCCCCGGCTACGGCATGGCCGTCTCGCAGGCGCAGCACGCGGTGCGCGAGCTGGCGCAGGCGCTCGAGGCCAACGGCGCGACAGTGCGCTACGCGATCCACCCGGTCGCGGGCCGCATGCCC
>DASUME010000618.1:0-2403 GCA_036277895.1 Polyangiales bacterium | reverse complement strand
GATCGCGTCCAGCAGCACGCGCGTGTACGGGTGCGCCGGGGACGCGAACAGCTCGTCCGCGGGTGCCACCTCCACCACACGCCCGAGGTACATCACGCCGATACGATCGGACAGGTGCCGCACCACGTGCAGGCCGTGGCCGATGAACAGTGCGGTCAGGCCGAGCCGCGCGCGCAGCTCGGTCCACAGGTTGATGATCTGCGCCTGCACGGAGAGGTCGAGCGCAGACAGCGCCTCATCGGCGACCACGAATTTGGGCTCCACCGCGAGCGCACGCGCGATGCCGATGCGCTGGCGCTGGCCACCCGAGAACTCGTGCGGATAGCGGTCGGCCGAGCTCCCCGGCAGGCCGACCAGCTCCAGCAGCTCGAGCACGCGTGCCTCGCGCGAGCGCACATCGCCGACGCGCTGTGCGACCAGGGGCTCCGCGATCAACCTGCCCACGGTCCAGCGCGGGTCGAGCGAGCCGTACGGGTCCTGGAAGATCATCTGCATGTTGCGGCGCGTGGCTGGGCTGTCCGTGACGCGCTCGCCCTCGAACGTGACCTCGCCCCGCTGCGCGGGATCGAGCATCAGCAGCGCACGCCCGAGCGTGGACTTGCCGCAGCCCGACTCGCCCACCAGGCCGAACGTCTCGCCGGCGCGGATCGACAACGACACGTCGTCGAGCGCGTGCACGCGCGACGCCTTCGTGAACAGGCCCTGCCGGTGCTCGAACCACTTGCTCAGCCCGCGCACCTCCACCAGCGCACGGTCCTCGGCCGGCACCACACGCAGCTTCACGCGCGCCTTCTCGCGCACCGGTTCGTCGGGATGAAAACATGCGAGGCCGTCGACCAGCTGTGGCTCGTCCGTGCGACAACGCTCGCTCGCGTAGTCGCAGCGCGGGTGGAAGCTGCAGCCGGAGGGCAGCGAGTCGAGCCGCGGCACCGAGCCCGAGATCGCCGCCAGCTGCGTGCCGCGCTCGCTGTCCGGGAGCACCGCCGAGCCGAGCAGACCGCGCGTGTAGGGGTGCTTGGGAGCCTTGAAGATCTGCCGCGCGGCGCCCTGCTCCACCACACGCCCCGCGTACATCACGACCACCCGATCGGCCATCTGCGCGGCCACGCCGAGGTCGTGCGTGATCAGCAAAATGCCCATGCCGCTCTCGCGCTGGAGCTCCTTGAGCAGCGCCAGGATCTGCGCCTGGATCGTGACGTCGAGCGCGGTCGTGGGCTCGTCCGCGATCAGCAGCGCCGGATCGCAGGCGAGCGCCATCGCGATCATCGCGCGCTGGCGCATGCCGCCGGAGAGCTGGTCCGGGATCTGACGCATACGCAGCGCTGGGTCCGGGATGTGTACACGCGCGAGCAAGGCCTCGGCGCGCGCGTAGGCCTGCTTTCGCGACAGCGGCAGGTGGCGCACCATCGTCTCCACGATCTGCTCGCCGATCGTGAACACCGGGTCGAACGCCGTCATCGGCTCCTGGAACACCATGCCGATGCGCTTACCGCGCAGGTGCTCCAGCTTGGCCTCGCGCATCGTCGAGAGATCCGCGCCCTCGAAGTGCACGCCGCCGCCGATCAGCGTGGCGCGCTGCTGCTGCTCGAGCCGCAGCACGGACAGCGCGGTGAGCGTCTTGCCGCTGCCCGACTCCCCCACCAGGCACACCGTCTCCCCCGGCGAGACCTCGAAGCTCACGTCATCGATCGCGAGCACCGGCGCCGCCGCGGTGCCGAAGCGCACCGCCAGCTGGTCGACCTTCAACAACGCATTCATGTCATTCCGCCTTGGCGCGCGGATCGAGGCGGCGGCGCAGCCCATCGCCGAGCAGGTTCACGGACACGACCAGCGCGCTGATCGCGAGACCGGGGAACGTGACGCTCCACCAGGCGACCGTCAGATAACCGCGGCCCTGCGTCAGCAGGGAGCCCCAGTCCGGGCGCTCGTCGTTCACGCCGAGGCCGAGGAAGCTGAGCGAGGAGCCGATCAGGATCGAGGTGCCGATGCCGAGCGTGGCCAACACCAACATCGGCGGCACGCAATGCGGCAACACGTGGCCGCGCAAGATCGCCCAGCGCGAGGCGCCCGCCGCGCGCGCCGCCAACACGAAGGGCCGGCTGCGGATCGCCAGCGCACGAGCGCGCAGCACGCGCGCGAAGCGCGGCACCGACGACAGGCTGACCGCGAGGATGATCGTGGTCCAGCTCGGCCCGAGCGCCGTGCACAGCGCGATCGCGAGCAGGATGTTCGGGATCGCGAGCCAGACATCGATGAAGCGCATGAACACGAAGTCGACCCAGCCGCCGAGGTAACCCGCGCTGACGCCGATCGCGATCCCGGAGCTGCCGCCGATGGTCACCGCCAGCACGCCGATCAGCAAGGACTGCTGTGCGCCGTAGATCACGCTCGACAGCACGTCGC
>DASUME010000617.1:0-13537 GCA_036277895.1 Polyangiales bacterium | reverse complement strand
CGAGGCGCTCGACATGCTGCAGGCGATGAACACCGGCCACGACGGCTCGCTCACCACCACCCATGCGAACTCGCCCGCGGAGGCCTTGTCGCGCCTGGAGACGCTGGCCTTGATGGCGAACGTGGCGCTGCCATCGCGCGCGATCCGCGAGCAGCTGTCGAAGAGCATCCACCTGATCGTGCAGCAGTCGCGGCTCGGGGATGGCTCGCGCCGGGTGACCGCGATCAGCGAGGTGGCCGGCATCGACCCGCACGGCAACCTACGCCTGCGCCCGCTGTTCGAGTTCCTGCGCACCGGCACGGGCCCGGGTGGACGTGTGCTCGGTGAGTACGCACCGACCGGCTACCTGCCCAGCTTCCTGCACGAGTTCATGGTGCTCGGGCTGATCGACGCGGAGGAGGAGTTCGTATGATCGACCCTACCGTGGTGCTGAAGTGGGCCGCGCTGGCCGGGCTGCTGATCGCGCTCACGAGCCTGACCTACATGCTCGCGCAGAGCCGCGACACCTGGCTCCATCAGCTGTACCAGCGCTACCGCGCGGATCTCGAGCGGCGCATGCGCATGATGTTCATCGAGCTGCGCCCGGAGTGGATCATGCTCGGGCAGGCCGTCGGGTTGGTGTTCCTGATCGCGCTCGGGGCCGGCGTCGCCCGGATGGCGTTCATGCTGGTCCCGCTCGTGATCGTGGGACCGATCTGGGAGCTGGAGCGGCAGCGCAAGCAGCGTGTGCAGAAGATCGAGCAGAGCCTGGATGGCTTCGTGGTCGCGCTCGCCAACGCACTGCGCGCCTCACCCAGCGCGGGCCGCGCGCTGGCGATGATCCAGCCGGTCACCGCGCCACCGCTGAGCCAGGAGATCGAGCTGGTGCTGCGCGAGATGCACGTGGGCAGCACGCTCGATCAGGCGCTGGCCAACCTGAGCGCGCGCGTGCGCAGCTTCGAGCTCGACGCCGCCATGACAGGGCTGTTGATCGGGCGCCAGACCGGCGGTGACGTGCCGGCGATCCTGGACGGGGCGGCCGCCACCTTGCGCGAGATGATGCGCCTGCGCGGCGTGCTGCGCACCAAGACCGCCGAGGGGCGTGCGCAGGCGAACGTGCTGGCGATCTTTCCGCTCGCGCTGATCCTGGTGTTCGAGCTCGCGCAGCCCGGCTACTTCAAGCCGCTCACCGAGAGCTTCACCGGCGCAGTGATCATGGTGGTGGCGCTGTTGACGTGGGGAGCGTCGGTCGCGATGAGCCGCAAGATCCTGAGTGTCGAGCTATGAGCCTTCCTCTGCTCGTCTTGCAGCTGTGTGTGCTGGTCGCGTTCTTCGCGAGCGTGAGCCTGCTGGTGTTCGCGCTGCTCTCGGCGCCGAGCATGCCTCCCGAGCGGCTCGGTCTGCGTGGCTTCAAGCGCATGCAGGGCCTGCGCAACCAGATGTGGTTCGCGCACGTGGAGCCGATGATGCGCTGGCTGTCGATGCGCCTCGGCGGCCTGCTCTCGCCGGAGCTGCGTGAGAAGCTCAACCTGCAGATCACGCGCGCAGGCGATATGCTCGGCCTGTCCGCCGAGGATGTCATCTCGCTGAGCGTGATGTCGGCCTTCCTGTGCGGCGCCTGGGGCGTCAGCTACGGCTACCTCACCAAGAGTGGCTACCTGGTCGCGGTGGTCGCGTTCTGCTTCGGTGCTGCGATGCCGTACCTGCAGATCCACAACAGCGCGGCCAACCGCGTGCGCAGCATCCAGCGCGCGCTGCCGAGCGTGATCGACCTGATGGTGCTCGGGCTGGGCGCCGGTCTCGACTTTGCCGCCGCGGTGCGCCAGGTGATCGATCACGCGGGCCGCGCGGACGAGCCGCTGATCGAGGAGCTGCGCCTGTTGCTGCAGGAGCTGCAGCTCGGACGTACCCGCAAGCAGGCGCTGCAGCAGCTGGCCCATCGCGCACCCGGCGAGGCGGTGCGTGAGCTGGTGCAGGCGGTGATCCAGTCGGAAGAGCAGGGCACACCGCTGGCCGCGGTGCTGGCGGCGCAGGCCGCGGGCTCGCGCAACCGACGTTCGGTGCAAGCCGAAGAGACCGCGGCCAAGGTGACCACACGCCTGATGTTGCCGCTGGGCCTGCTGTTCCTGTCCGTGATGCTGCTGATCATCAGCCCCATGATCCTCAAGGTACGGCAGGAGTTCTGATCATGTACGCGACGAGAGCTCTGCGCATCGAAGTGCGCCGCGGCGACCAGGTCGAGGTGCTGGAGGTGCAGGAAGAGGGCGCCATGATCGGCAGCGGCTCGCACTGCGACGTGCGGCTCGCGCCCGACGAGGCCGCGGTCGAGCAGATGTACGTCGAGATCGTCGGCGACGATGTCTTCGCGCGCGTGAAGGCGATCAAGCCGGCCTGCCGCGTGAATGGCGCGCCGTTCCTGGAGGGCAAGATCGCACCCTCGGCGCTGATCGAGGTCGGCGTGGTCGCGATCCGCGCCTCGGTCGTCGGGCGCAGGGATGGTACGTCGCCTGCCAAGGGGGAGAGCAAGGCGACTACGTCGCCGGCGGTGCAGGCGCTCGGCGTGGTGGCGATCGCGCTCGGCCTGTACGCGGTGCTGAACAACGAGAACAACAAGGGCATCGCGCTGGCGGCGATCAACCCACCCGGCGTGCGAACGCTGAGTGCCCAGATCTGCCCGCAGAAGGAGGCGCAGGCCGCGCGGGCGCTGGCCGAGCAGCTGCGCACCGAGGCCGGGATCAAGCGCGAGCGTGCGCCGTTCCATCCCGGCGATGCGCTCGACGGAGCGCCGCTGTACGAGCGCGCGGCCGGCTGCTTCGCGACCGCGGGCGACAGCGAGGCGAGCGAGCAGGCCCACCACGACGCGCTGGAGCTGCAGCAGCAGGTGGCCGATCAGGTGCGGCTCGCGCACGTGCGCATCGAGCGCAGCCTAGAGCAGAAGAACTACGAGAACGCCCGCCGCAACGCCGAGTTCGCGCTCGCGCTGGTGCCCGAGAGCGACGACAAGTACGCGCAGTGGCTGCTGTCCGTGAAGCGCGCGAGCACGCTGCAAGAGAAGGGGAAGAAGAAGTGAAGACCGCGATCCTGGCGTTGTTGCTGGTCGGCTGTGCGCACACGTCGTCCACGGCGCGTAGCTCGGAGCGTCCGACGGCCGGGCAGCTCTACGCGGTGGCTCGCCTGGCCGAGCAGCGTGGCGACAGCCTGCGCGCGCAGCAGTACTACGTGTCCGCGCTGCAGGAAGGCTACGACAGCCACGAGCTGATGCCCCGGCTGCTGCGCCTGTACGTCGCCGACGGACAGTATCGGCTGGCGATCGCGCGCGCGAAGGAGACGCTCGACGAGCACGGGGAAGACCTGGTGCTGCGCCTGTTGTTGGCCGAGCTGTATCGCGCGACGGAGCTCGATGTGCCGGCCGAGCAGGAGTACCAGCACGTGCTCGCGCAACAGCCGAACAACGCGCGGGCGCACCTGGAGCTCGCGCTGTTGCTGCAGCACGCCGGGCGCGACGTGGGCCGCGCCGACGAACACCTGCGCGCTTACCTGGCGCTCGAGCCGCACGGCCCCGGCGCCGCCGAGGCGCGCGGCCGGCTGATGAAAGAGGTGCCGTGATGCAGAAGGAGATCTTCGCCAAGTCCCTGCGCAGCTTGTTCTCACCGATCGCGGCGCTGCTGGAGGACGCCTCGGTCAGCGAGATCATGATCAACGGACCGCGCGAGGTGTTCATCGAGCGCCGCGGGCAGCTGGAGCGCACGGACGTGCAGTTCTCGTCGAGCGCCGCGATCCTGGCCGCGCTGCGCAACGTGGCGCAGTACGCCGGCACCTACATCGACGAGCGCAACCCGATCCTGGAGGCCCAGCTGCCGGATGGCTCGCGCCTGGAGGCCGTGCTGTCGCCGATCGTGCAGGACGGTCCGGCGGTCGCGATCCGCCGCTTCTCGCGCTCCACGATGACGCTCGGCCGCTTGATCGAGCTCGGCGCGATGACGGAGCAAGTCGCCACGGTCTTGCAGAACTTGGTGGTCGCGAAGTGCAACATGGTGGTCGCGGGTGGCACGGGCAGCGGCAAGACTTCCTTGCTCAACGTGCTCGCGGGCTGTGCGCCCGAGGGGGAGCGTGTGCTGGTGCTCGAGGACACGCGCGAGATCCAGATCGCGCGCGGGCACGTGCTCTACATGGAGGCGCGCAAGCCGGACGAGCAAGGGCAGGGTGCGATCACGATCCGCGAGCTGTTCCGCGCCTCGCTGCGCATGCGGCCGGACCGCATCATCGTCGGCGAGATCCGCGGCGCCGAGGCGATCGACATGCTGCAGGCGATGGTCAGCGGCCACGGCGGCTGCCTGAGCACGCTGCACGCGAGCACGCCGAACGACACGCTCGCACGCCTGGAGACGATGAGCATGATGAGCGACCTGACGCTGCCGCTGAGCGCGGTGCGCTCGCAGATCGGCTCGGGCATCGACGTGATCGTGCAGGTGGCGCGGCTGGCGGACGGCGCGCGCAAGCTGACGAACGTCACCGAGGTGGTCGGCTTCGACCTGAGCAGCAACGCGTACGTGCTGCGCGACCTGTTTGCGCTCCGCGACGGGAAGCTGAGTGCGATGCCCGCGCTCGACAACTACGAGGCACGCCTGACGGGAGTACAGCGATGAGGACGCCGACGCGAATCTATCAGCAGGCGAATCTGGCGGAGGCGCTCGCGCACGAAGAGGAGGACATGCCGCTGCCTGGCCTGGTCGACCTGCGCCACAAGAGCCCGCTGCTCGCGCAGACGCAGGTGCTCGACCAGGAGCAGCTGCGCAAGCTGCGCTCGGACTACGAGGCCCTGCGCGGGCCGCTCGTCAGCGAGCCGCGCGATGGCGAGCTCACCGACCGCACGTTGCTGAACCTGAAGCCGCGCCCGGTGCGCCGGCTGATAGGCGTGTTGGTCGCGATCCTGGTGGCGCTCGGCAGCTGGTCGGTGTGCCGCTCGTGGATGGCGGGGCAACACGTGGCGCGCGCGTCGTCGCCGGCCGCGGTGCCCGTGCTTCCCGAAGCTCCTGCTGCGGTCGTCGCACCGTCGCGGGAAGTGCCCCCGCAGCCTGCGTCCGCGAACCTGCCGCGCGTCGCCCTGGAGGCGCTCGCGAGCGGCGATCGCGAGGCCGCGCGCCGTGCCTATTCGGCCCTGGCGCGGTACGAGCGCGAGCCTGGTCCGTTCAGCGCGGCGGCCGAGATCCTGACGCGTGAGCTCAAGGCAGGGGAATGAGCTTGCCGTTCTTCTTGGCGTGCGCGAGCACATCGTCGAACAGCATCTGCACGGCGCCCGCTTCCTCGCTGTACAGGCCGAGCGTGAAGTACTGACGGCCGACCGGCAGCTGGTTGTTCGGCAGCCCGGTGACCGTCACGCCCCCGAGCGTGTAGTTGCCGAGCGCGAGCTCCACCTTGAGCTGCGGCCGCCACGTGATCTTGAGGTTCACGTGGATCCAGCCCACCGGCAGCGCACCCAGCTCGGTCTCGTCGCTGTAGGTGGGCTGGTTGGCGTTCAGCGCGGACTCGACCACGAGCAGGAAGCGGTCGCCGCTGCCCACCAGGCTGACGCCCGGCCACTGCAGCGGCTCGCCGTGCGAGTCCACGCCGGCCTCCTGCTGGAACTTCGCCATCGTGTAGTACTTGTTCGGGCTCGGATCGACGATCAGCCAGAACTCGGCCTCGAAGTAGTCGACGTCGAGCGGCACGACACGCAGTACTCGCTGGCTGCGGCTGCGGGCATCCGCGCGCACGCGCGATCGCAGAGCGTGGCTGCCCCCGACCAGACCTTCGATCACCGGACCGGTCGGGTCGTCGATGTGCTCGCACTCGCTCCAGCGTGGGCCCGCGACCGCGGGGCAGCTGAGGCCCTGCTCGAAGTCGTCGCACAGCACGCCGGGCGTGTTGCAGTCGATCACCCCGGCGTCGGTCACCACGCCGGCGTCGGTCTCCGCGTCGGCACCCGCCTCGAGCACGGCGGCATCGAC
This sequence comes from Polyangiales bacterium, assembly GCA_036277895.1. GTDB lineage: Bacteria > Myxococcota_A > Polyangia > Polyangiales > DASUME01 > DASUME01. The sequence goes on along the minus strand of DASUME010000617.1, from coordinate 7,571 downwards.
CGTGAAGCCCGCGTCCTCGACGAGTGCGCCGGCATCGGGCACTTCGCTCACGCCGCCATCTTCCAGGCGCGGTGGAGGCAGCACGACCGCGCTGTCGACGACCGCGCCGTCGACGCTCCGTGTGGCGTCGACCGAGGCGTCTCGGCGCGTCGCGGTGTTCGGCAGGCTGGCGTCCAGGCCGCCCGCGGTGTCGCGATCGACGGTGGTGTCGCGCCCGCTGGCGTATTCGTCGGCAGAGATCGGCACGCAGCCGGCGAGCATCACGATCGGGAGCCAGCGCATCAGAACGCTCCTCGCACGCTCATGCCGCTGGCATTCAGCCCGACCTGCAGCTCGCGCTTGCGATCGAGCACGTACAACACCGTCGCGGCGATCGCGGCGGAGCCGCCGATCGCGGCCGCGATGTTCGCGCCGAGGTACATGTGGTTCACCTGGTCGACGTCGTCACGCGCGCAGTCGGGCCGGCAGTCGTCGAGCCCGCTACGCTTCACCTTGCCCGTGATCGCCAGCGCCGCGAACGTACCCAGTCCGGCCAGGCCGATCGCGCCCAGCGTGATCACGGCGGGCGTGAGGGTGCGCTGCTTGCGCCGCGCCACGAACTCGTGCGCCACCAGCACCGGCTGCAGCGTGATCGCGACGCGGCGGTTCTTCTCGCCCTGCCGCAGCACGATGCGCTCCACGCGCGGCACGTGGCGCGCGGCCTCGATCCGCAGCTCGTGGGTGCCAGGGTCGAGCGCGACCGCACGGCCGTGTACATCGAGAGAGCGCGCGCCGAGCGTCACCGACGCGTCCGCGAGGTCATGACCCAGGTCGTCTCGCACCTCGAGCACGATCGAAGGTGTGCTGTCCGCGAGGTCGCCGTACCACGCCGCGCAGTCCTGCCGGATCAAGCGTGGGCAGCTGGGCTGCGCGCAGTGCGCGGCCGCCTCCAGGCTCTCGAGGTAGTGTCCGGACTCGCGTGCGGTCTGAACACGCTTGTGGTCCGCCACGCAGGCGTCCACCTCTGCTTGCGCGGCGACACGGCTCGCGACCAGGAAGAGCGCGAGCGCGAACATGGAAGTCTTCACGGCTCCTCCTGTTGCCATCACCCCAACGTGAAGGCAATGCTGTGCGTGATACCCAGTGGCGTGTTGTTGCTCCGTCGTCACGCTTCTTCGCACAACTGCGCACGCAGGAGTGCGGTCGCGCGGTGTACACGTTGCTTTACGGCGCTCGTGGTGGTGCCGAGCAGCGCCGCCGCCTCGCGGCACTCCATGCCCTCGACCTTCACCAGCACGTAGGTCGTGCGCAGGCAGTCCGAGACCTGATCGAGCATGCCCCCGAGCTCGCCCCCGCTGCGAGGCGCCGCGCGCAGCTCCAGCTTTGCAGGCTCCATCGGCACCTCGGCTTCACGTGCTCGCGCGCGCAATCGGTCGAGGCAGGTCGCGCGTGCGACGGCGTAGGCCCATGCGAATGCGTTGCCGCCCGGCGTGAACGTGCCGCGCGCACGATGCAGCTTCAGGAACACCTCCTGCAGCACGTCCTCGGCCTCGTCGGGCCCCACGAACGAGCGGCACAGGCGCGCCAGCTTCGGGCGCAGCATCGGGTACAGCGCGGAAAATGCGCGCGCGTCCCCGGCGGCGTGGTCGCTCATCAGCTGGCTCGCGTGCTCGCGCGACACGAGCATCGGGAAGGGAAGGTTCGTCGCTTGCGCTTGGAGCTGCATACGCGCTCTCTTTGCAGCGCGCGTGCCCCGCGGCCCGCTACGAGATCATTGCTAGATTTGCGGCGCGCAAGCCCTCGAAGCGCGCACCGGAAACCGGCGGTTGCCGGTGCCGGTTTCCTACTTCAGGCACTCGGCCTTGTACGTCTTCACCACCACGCCATCGATCATCTCGAGCTGCGAGGGGTCGAGGCAGGGATCCGGCGCGCGTGCGGGAGCTTCTTCCACGGCTGCCGCGCGCACGCGCTTGCGAGGAAGACGGCGCTCGAGCTTCGGCGCCTCGACGGCAGCTTCCTGCACGCGCGGTGGCTCAGCGTCGGGAGGCGCAAGCGGGATTGCGGGCGCCACGACGACCTGCGCTGGAGGCGGCGCGGCGCTCGTCTTCGTCGGCGTCATCTGCGCGCGCGTGTAGAGCAGCGCGAGGATCGCGAACGCGGACGCGAGCACCACCGCGACCAAGGCCCCACGCTTGCGAGCAGGAGGAGGAACGGAGGGGGCCGGCGTCTCCGCGCGCGCGAGCAGCTCCAGCGGCGCCTCGACCAGCGTCAGCTCCGGATCGCTGCGCCGAGGTGCGAGCGTCGGCACCTCCTCGCGCTCGCCGACCATCGTCGTCGGCTCCCGCGGCGTGTCGCGCTGCAAGCGCCGCAGCTCGTGTGCACGCCTTGCGAGCAGCTCGCCGACCAGCCCGTGCATCCACTCGCTGACCTCATGCTGACTCGCCACGCCGCACTCCCGCTCCAGCGCCGTCGCCAGCTCGCGCGCGCTCGGCACGCGCGCCTCGGGATCGCGCGCCAGGCCGTGCATCACGAGCTCGTCCAGAGCCGAGGGCACGTCGTCGCGATAGCGGCTCGGCGGCGCGATCTCGCCCTCCAGGATCTGACGCATGATCGCGGCGCTCGGCTGCCCGCCGTACAGAGCGCGTCCGGCCAGCACCTCCCACAGCACCACGGAGGCCGCGTACACGTCGAGCCGGCGGTCGAACTCCTCGCCGCGCAGCAGCTCGGGCGCCATGTACGAGAACTTGCCCTTCAGCTCGTTGCCCGGCGTGTTGCGCAGCTTGCTGCGTGCGCGCGCGATGCCGAAGTCGAGCACACGCGCCACGCCGTCCTCGCCCACCAGCACGTTCGAGGGCGACACGTCGCGATGAACGATGCCGAGCGAGCCGTGGTCGTCGCGCGCTTCGTGCGCCGCGTGCAGCCCGCGCAGCACGTTGGTCAAGAGCGCACCCGCGACGCGCAGCGGCACGTCGGCACCCTGGGCGCGGCTCGCATGCAGCAGCACGTCGAGCCCCGCACCCGGCACGTACTCCATCACCAGGCACAGATCGGGCGGCGTCTCGATCACGTCCAGCGCGGACACGATGTTCGCGTGCGAGAGCCGTGCGCAGATGTGCGCCTCGTCGATGAACATCTGCAGGAACTCGGGCTCGCGCGCGAAGTGCGGATGCAGCCGCTTGATCGCGACCTCACGCTGAAAGCCCGCCGGCCCGCGCAGCCGCCCGTAGAGCACGGAGGCCATGCCCCCGCTCGCGAGCAGCCCGAGCACCTCGTAGCGATCACTCAGCGCGCTCATCGCTGGGCACGGTATGAGCCAGCCCGGTGAGGGTCAAGCGACATACCGGTGGCGGGCGGGCACTCGAGCCCGCGCTACTCGCCTTCGATGCCGTGCTTGCGCATCAGCTTCTGGATCATCTGGCGCGATACCTCCGCAAGCAACGCTGCACGCACGGGGTTGCCACTCGCGCGCTGCAGCACGTCGACCACGTACTCGCGCTCGAACACGTCCGCCGCGTCGCGGCGCGCCACGCGCAGCGGAAGCACGTCGCCTTTGGGCTTCGCCGCCGGATCGTGCTGCGCATGGAGCCGCATCGAGAGCTCCGGCGCGATCACCAGGCGCTGCACGGCGTGACGTAACTCGCGCACGTTGCCCGGCCAGCGATGCGCCGCGAACATCTCCCACACCTCGGCCGGCACGCTCGTCACCGGCAGCGCCGCCTTTTCGCGACCGAGGAAGTGCTCGACCAACATCGGGATGTCATCGAGGCGCTCGCGCAGCGGAGGCACCTCCAGCTTCACCGCGGCCAGCCGATAGTAGAGGTCCTGGCGAAACTGGCCGCGCGCGACCTCCGCCATCAAGTTGCGGTTGGTCGCGCTGATCACGCGCACGTCGATCGCGACCGGGGCGCGCCCGCCGAGCCGCTTGATGCTCTGCGCCTCCAGCGCGCGCAGCAGCTTGGGCTGCAGCTCCTTGGGCAGCTCGCCGACCTCGTCGAGGAACAGGGTGCCGCCGTTCGCCTCCTCGAACACACCCGCGCGCGCATGCGTGGCGCCCGTGAAGGCGCCGCGCTCGTGCCCGAACAGCTCGCTCTCCACCAGCGTGGGTGCGACCGCGCCGCAGTCGAACACCACGTACGGCCCATCGCTGCGCTGGCTCGCGCGGTGGATCGACTCCGCGATCACGTCCTTGCCGGAGCCGGTCTCGCCCTCCAGCAACACGCTCAGCGTGGCCGGTGCCACGCGCTCCAGGTCCGCGAACAGCTCGCGCATCTTCGCCGAGCGCCCCACCACATCCTGAAACTGGGAAGAAGGGCTCTGCTCGCGATCCTCGCCCTCCGCGAGCAACGTGATCGCCAGGCGTGTGTCACCGAGCGTCAGCTCACTGCTGCGGTCGAAGCTCGCGTCGTGCACGCGTGTGCCCTGCAGCAGCACGCCGTTGGTGGAGCTCAGATCGCGCACACGGAAGCCGCTCTCGGTCAGCAGGATCTCGCAGTGCCGGCGCGAGACCAGCGGATCGCTGAGCACGAGATCGTTGTCGGTGGAGCTGCCGAGCTTGATCAGCTTTCCGGCCGCCTCGAGCGCGAGCCCCTCATCGGGGCCCTTCAGCACGGACAAGCGCGCGCGCTTGTAGCGAACCTTGGGCAGGGGCCCCGCGCGCGTGCCTTCGCTCATCGCCGCAGGTTGTAGTCGATCTCGCGCGCGCAGTCAGCGCTGGCTGGGCGACCGGCGGAGGCCGAGCCAGCGCTTGAAGGCGCTGTGAGTGGACCGTGGCGGCTCGCATCGAGGCGAAGCTGGCTTTTTTCGTCCCGGGATGAAACGCGGACAGGCCGGCTGCGACTGATTAGTCGTTGGAACAGAGATCGCGCGAGCGGTCTCGGAAGGGAGCCGCGATGCCTACCCAAACCCTGATTTCCTCGCATCAGCACCGTAGCCGGACGCGCTCCACGGCCTTCTTGCTCGCGGTCAGCCTGTTTGCGGCCGTGAAGCTGATCTCGGCCGGGGCCGTGAACGTGAGCCACGCCCATGACGTCGAGGGGCTGCAGATGCTCGAGGCCGACTGTGGCAGCGAGCAAGCGCTCCACTGCTGAACGTCCTTCGCTCCGGGTGAAGCGCCGATGCCTTCGGGGCGAAATTGAGCGACAGTAGTCCCTGGAGAGGGGGCAACTTGAGCGAAACGAAGTACCGCATCCCGAAGATGGCGGTCGCCGTGATGGTGCTGGGCGCGAACGGCTGCGGCGACGATGACGGCGGCTCGTCGGGCTCGCGCGTCGAGAACCTCGGCAAGGGCGTCTGTAAACTCGTCTACAGCTGCGAAGACGGCGACTGGGCGCTCGACCCGGACGACCCCGACATCACCTTCTCCAGCGAGGAGGAGTGCGTCGAGCAGTTCACGAAGGAGACCCAGCAGGAGTTCGCTGGCGTGAGCGCACAGTGTCGCAACGCCTTCCTCGCCTACTACGAGTGCTACGTCGATGCCGGCTGCGACGGCGACGAAGAGGGCAAGTGCGAGAAGCTCTACAAGGCCTACTACGACGCCTGCGAAGACGAGGGTTAGTCCTGGCGCACCGCGGCGCGCGCAGCCTTGGCGCGCCCGAGCGCACGTAGCCGCTCGCTGCGCGAGTGCTCTTCGGCCTCTGCAATGCGAGGGCCGAGCACCTCGTGCGTGTCGTTGAGCCGATCGATCAGCGCGCCCGTCAGCGGGCGCCGCTCGTCGATGTGCGCGTAGAGCTCGTCGAACAGCGCCTCCTGCTCCGGCGTCACGCCCGAGTTCTCGAGCTCGCGCGTCTCCTGCGTGCGCAGCTCCTCGCGCACCGCCGCGATCGCCTTCTGCGCATCGCCCGCGCCGAGCCACTGGATCGTCTCGCCGACCACCTGCTCGGGCGAGCGCAGCACGGACGCGTAGCTGATCATGTGCAGCGGGTAGCGGCGCACCAGCGCATCGCGCACGAGCACGTAGTTGTCGCGCCACCACTCCAGCACCGGCGACAGCTTCTCGTAGTCGACCAGCTGGTCCGTGGCGCCCTCACGCTCGGCCTTGGCGCGCCGGTTCTCGCGCTCCATCGTGTACAGGCGCTCCAGCGAGGTCGCGTACTCGCGCCACGGCCGCATCGACGCGATCACGCGGTCGACGTACGCCAGGTCGCTCTTCGCCAGCCCGGTCGCGAACACCTTCACCACCACACGCCGGCTGGCCTGCGGCGGCAAAAAGGCGCCGCTGGTGGGGTGCGGGTTGGTCGCGTAGTAGATGCCGCCGCGCAGCGGGGACTCGTAGAAGCCGCCCTCGTTGGCGTCGCGGATGGTCTCGCCCCAGTCGCTCGGGAACGCGTCCCCGAGCGCCGGAAAGCCCGCCGCGCGCAGGATCTGCATCCACATCGAGGTGCCCGAGCGTTTGGTGCCGGTGACGATGATCATCGCCCCCAAGACTACCGCGAATCGAGGGCCTCGAGCCGGTCGAGCTCGTAGGCGAGCAGCGAGTCGCACAGCTCCGCGCAGGTGTCGCGCTGGCTGGCGATCCGGCGCTCGATCAGCGCGCGCTGCGCACGCTCGAACGAGCGCGAAGACTCCGGCAGCGCCAGGCGCAGGATCGCGGGCGAACCGATCACCGCCACGCTGAGCAGGCTGAGCAGGACCGCGAGCACCGGGTGCTGCTGCCAGGCGCTGGCGAGCGAGAGCTCGTCGTCGAGCGCCGTCGCGCACACGGCTTGCGACAGGATCAGCGCGACCGTGAACAGCAGCGCCGCCGGCGCCAGCCCCGCGCGGCCCGCGAGCCCCGCACACGCGTGCACCAGCCGCATCAGGTTGAGCGTGCACAGCGCCGCGAAGCCAGCGCCCGCGAGCCCCAGCGCGAGGCTCACCTCGCAGCTCGCCAGCAGCAGGCCACAGATCAGCGCCACGCTGCCGATCGCCAGGCAACAGGCGAGCAGCTGCCAGGACAACGCGCGCGGATCGTCGAGCGTCGCCACGAGCGAGGGGTCGAGCCCCAGCACACCTGCCAGCGCCTCAGGTCTCGCGGGCGGCTTCGACATCGATGAACTTGCTCGGCTCGGCCTCGATCTCGGCCGCGCGCAACACGCGGAAGCGGGTGTGCATCTGCTGGGTGAGCAGGGTCTCGGTCTCCAGCCGCTCGCGCTCCTCGGCCTGCACGCGCTCGGGGCGCAGGAAGCGCTCCTTCAGCACCTGCGACCCGGAGCCCACCAGCACCGTCTCCAGCATCACACCCTGGTAGGCCGCGCGCAGCCGGCGCTCGTTCTCTTCCAGGTACTCGTACGCCCCACGCGTCGACATCTTGAAGAAGATCGGGGCCAGCTCCATCGCCAGCAACAGCCCGACGATCGCGAAGAAGGCCGCGCCGCCGACCGTCTCCGCCAGCTCGATCCGGCGCAGCAGGCCGTCCAGGTTGCGCGCCTGGCGGGCGTCGCTGGCGCGCGCGATGTCGAGCTCGCTCGCGCTGGTGCCGAGCGCCTGCTTCAGCTCCGCCAGCTCCACGTTCGCGATCCGCTCGCTGGCGCCCAGCTGCACGTCCTGCACCGCGAGCTCGGTCTGCCTGGTGCGCAGCGTCTCGCGCAGCGCCGCGTCGTTGGGCTTGTGCTCCT
>DASUME010000616.1:0-8379 GCA_036277895.1 Polyangiales bacterium | reverse complement strand
CGCCGATCAGTACGCGCTCGGTAGCGTGCTGTTCGAGATGTTGAGCGGGCGCGAACCCTATATCGGTCAGACCGTGGATCAGGTTTTGAGCGAGGTCGCGCGCGGTAGGTTTCCGCGATTGTCCAGCTTGCGCCCCGATCTGGCTGGTGAGCTCGAAGATGTGCTGGGGCGCGCGACGCAGCGCTTCCCCTCGCAGCGGTTCCCGTCGGTCGATGCGTTGACCTATGCGCTGGTGCCGTTCGCCAGCGAGCGCACGCGCCAGCTGTGGCTCACGCGCGGTGACCGCGACGAGGTGTGCATGGCGCAGCTGTTGGCCGCCGGCGTGCGCCCGAGCGTGCCGCACCGCGTGACCCCGAGCGCCAGCATCTACGCGTCGCCGCGGACCACGGCGCGGCAGCTGAAGCGCTTTTCGCTGCGCGCGCTGGCCGGCACCGCGGTGCTCGGGCTGGGCCTGATGGCGGGCATGGGCGTGACGCGCGGCTTCGCGGAGAGCCCCGAGGCCGCCGCCCACAACGAGCCCTCGAAGATCGCCGAGCCGGAAGTGCGCGCGCCCGAAGCGCCGGCCCCATCGCGCCTCGTCATGCTGGAGCCGGCCGAGGCGACCGCTGCCCTCGACGGCAACGAGATCGGCCGCGGCACCTTCACACTTCCGGAGCTCGCCCCCGGCCTGCACGAGCTACGCGTCTACGCGCCCGGCCACGTGGCCCGCGTGGTGCTCTTCCGCGACTCCCTGCCCGAACCAGTCATCCGCCTCGAGCAGCGCAAGCGCTAAGGGTCCCAGTCGATGCCGACCTTGGTGCCGATGCGGATCACGTGCTCGGCGTCGCGGCGGTCCTGGGCGGGGAAGATCTCGTAGGCGAGCCACAGCGACAGGGTCGGCATCAGGCCGATCCGGCGCAGGCCCGACACGCCGCCCGCCAGCGCCACGCGGGCGCCCATCGGGCGCAGCTCGCCGTTGGTCAGGCGGCTCATCGCGGCCAGCTCGAGGTCGTACACCCAGTCCAGATCGATCACGCGCAGGAACGCGGGCACCCCGAAGCGGAAGGCGCCGTTGGCTTGCAGCGTGCCGTCCGCGTCCGCCTGCTTCTGCAGCACGGCGTCGCCGCCCGCCTCGAAGCCGAGCGCGAGCTCCAGGTGGGTGCCGAGGCCGTAGCCGGCGAGCACGCGCGCCGCGCCGCCGCCACCGGCCTCCACGTGGCCGTTGCTGAAGGACAACGAACCGCCACCGACGCTCTCGGCGATCACCACCCAGCGGTCGCTGACCGCGTGTAGGCCCTCGAAGTGCTCGCTCGGCTGCACCCAGAACGCACAGTCCGCGGGCACGTGCTGCTCGAGCTGCGCGAGCAGCTCCCTGGTGCGCTCCAGCTCGATCGCTTCCTTGAGCTCACCCTTGCTGCGGCCGCGCGCGAACTGCGCGGCGGCCGGGCCCCCTTCTTCGGCGATGCGCCGATCGACCCACGCGCGCAGCGCCGCGCGCCGCGTGGGCGAGACGTGACAGGCACTGGGCTCGGTCTGCACGGACGCTTCGGTCACCTCGATGCGGTCCACGGTCCATCCGAGCCGCGACTCGGCACGCAACGCCTTGCGCGCGTCGATGTAGAGGGCACGTTCGGTGGGTTGAGCGGGCAGCGTCGCGCAGGCCGTCGTGAAGGACAGCGCGATCACCCCGAATGCAATCTTGTAGGCGCGTGAGATCGTGCGCTTTGTGAGCTGCCCCGAAGTTGACGGAAGAGCGCTGCGAAAGGCACCTTGGAGCTTCATCATGTCGTTGCGTCGTTCGATGGCTTGGCTGCTGCCGTTTGGCTTGCTCGTGTATGCCTTGTTCAGCGTTCCGGTCCGGATCCTGAGCGAAGACGGCCTACCGCGCTACCGCCAGCAGCGCGAGCTGCTCGCACGCATCACGCAGGACAACGCGCAGCTGAGCGCGGAGATCGCGCGCCTCGATCGCGAGTCGCGCGCGCTGCTCTACGACCCGGAGGCCGTGGAGCGCGTCGCGCGCGACGAGCTGGGCATGGTCCGCGACGGCGAGCTGCTGTTCCAGTTCGACCCGCAGTAACGTACATACGCTCCCTGGTACGGAACCGGAATTTGACCGCTGCTCGGGCGATCCGGTAACCACAAGCGTGGCCTCCAAACCTTGGAGGCTGGTCGAAGGGCAGCCGTTCGCGCGATGACCGCCGTGGTACAAGCCGCCGCTCTGCTGCAACGAAGTGCTCGTACTTCGTACGGGTTCGCAGTCGCGTTCGTGCTCTCGCTGTTCACGCTGAGCGGGCTGTTCGCGGCGCCGTTGTACGGCATCGGCGTGCTGCAGGTGCCGGCCGCGGTGGGCTGGGTGCTCGCCTTCGTGCAGCGCGCCCGCACGCGCTTCCGCGCCGAGGAGAAAGAGCGCGTCACCGCCAGCCTCGACCTGGAGATCGCGCTGATGATGCTGGCCGGCGTGCACGCCCTGGTGCAGCGGGCCGGCGGCCTGACCGCGCAGCTGTACCCGCTCGTGTACGTGCTGGTAGCGTTCGTGGCCACGTTCGCCAAGAAGCCCACCGGCACCGTGCTGGTGGGCGCGGCGGTGGTGTTCGAGGCGGCGCTCTACTTCTTCACCGAGAACCGCACCGACCCGCAGCCGTTCTTCCTGCACGCCACGTTCATCGTGTTCTTCGGGCTGATGAACCTGCTGTTCACGCGCGTGGAGATCGAGCGCGTGCGCGAGAAGGGCCAGCGTGCGCTCGACGACGACAAGCGTGAGGTGATCGAGTCCGCGCGCCGCTATCGCCTGGTGGATGCACCCTCGCAGCGCGCCGAGCGCGACGAGCAGCGGCTCACGCGCGGCAGCGTGGAGCAGGTGCGCCAGGCCGTGCACCACACGCTGGACCTGCTCAAGCGCACGCTGGAGCTGCACACCTGCGCGCTGTTCTTGCTCGACGGCGACCAGCTACAGATCAACGAGATCATCACCGACAGCACGGACGTCGTCGATGGACCCTTCCACGGCCGCGAGGGTGTGGTGGGCGCGGTGATGAAGACCGGCGCGCTGATGAACCTGGAGCACCTCAAGCCGGGCTTCCGCGGGCTCTGCTACTACGCGCCCGGCCGCTCCAGCGTGCGCGCGTTCCTGTGCGTGCCGGTGATCGAGGCCGGCAAGGTGCGCGGCGCGCTGTGCGCCGATCGCGTGCACGACGTGCCGTTCGGCGCGCGCGAAGAAGACATCGTGGAGCGCGCGGTGCGCCAGGTCTTGCGCGCGCTGGAGAACGAGCGCGTGTTCGTGCAGCTGGAGCGCACCAAGGTCGAGCAGACGGTGCTGCACCAGGCCTCGCAGGCGCTCGGCGCCGCGCTCACCGAAGCAGCCGTGATCGAGGCCGGGCTCGCGGCCGCCGCGCAGATCGCGCCGTTCGACTTCGCCGCCGTCACTCGCTACGACGCCGAGCAGCAGCGTCACTCCGTGCGCCGTGCAGTGGGCGAGGGCGCCGACGAGCTCAAGGACCTCAGCTTCCGCGACAACAGCTCGCTGACCGCGATGGCGGTCAAGAACCGCCACTACCTGCCGTTCCGCGGGGGCTTCGATGGCGAGCGCCAGGTGGTGTACACGCGCAGCGAGAGCATGAGCGGCATGCAGTCGCTGCTGATCTTGCCGCTGATGGTGCGCGAGGATCCGGTCGGTACGCTGGCCCTGGCCGCCCGGCGCGCCGACGCGTTCGCCGCCGGCATGCGCCCCACGCTGCAGGTGCTGAGCAACCAGCTCGCGGTCGCGCTCGCCAACGCCGAGAGCGTACGCCGGCTGGAGGAGCTCGCGACCACCGATGGTCTGACCGGCTGCCTCAACAAGCGCGCCTTCCTCGAGGAGATGCACAAGCGCATGAAGGTGGCCGAGCGCTTCGGCAAGCCGCTGAGCTTGATCGTCACCGACATCGATCACTTCAAGAAGGTCAACGACACCTACGGGCACGCGGTGGGCGACCACGTGATCCGCGCGCTCGGGGAGATCCTGCGCGGGCTCAAGCGCGGCACGGACGTGGTGGCGCGCTTCGGCGGAGAGGAGTTCTGCATCCTGTGCGAGGAGACCGACTCGCGCGGCGCCGTGCTGCTGGCCGAGCGCGTGCGCGAGCAGCTGGCCGAGCGCAGCTTCGACAGTGAGCTCGGCAGCTTTGGGGTCACGTGCTCGCTCGGCGTCGCCGCCTTCCCGGACGATGCCGTGAATGACAGCCAGCTGTTCGAGCTGGCGGACAAGGCGCTCTATGCTGCCAAGCAGAGCGGCCGTAACCGCGTGTGCCTCACGCCACGCAAGCAGGCTGCCGGATGAAGCGCTTCGCGATCCTCGTGCTGCTCGCGGGCTGCACGCTGCAAAACCTGACCCCGACGGCGCGTATGCAGGAGTCCGTCTACCACCTCAACGACGCCGCACGCTGGAACCAGCTGGAGGCCGCGGCGAAGCTCGTCTCGCCGAAGTACCAGGCGCAGTTTCGCGAGCGCCGGGCGACCTGGGGCGAGACGATCAACGTCGCCGAGGTGGACCTGCTGTTCATGCAGCTGGCCCAGGACAAGGAGAGCGCGGTCAGCGAGATCTCCCTCAGCTGGACCGACGCGACCGGCGTGCACCTGCATCGCTCCAACGTGACGCAGAAGTGGGCCAACGAGTCGGGCAGCTTCCGGCTCGTCGACGAGACGATCAACAAGGGCGATCAGGCGCTGTTCGCGACTCAGGGCCCGTAGTTGCCCGGGTTGCGACCCTCGATGATGTCCCTGACCCACTCGACCAGGCGCTTGCCGCCGATGTTCGCGGTGTAGAGGTCGCTGCCGGCGATCCAGGTGTGGCGCTCGCCGTCCGGCGTCCAGGTGCCGAACTTGGGGAACGGCTCGAGCAGCTCGCGGAACGCGGCCAGATCGGCCGAGAACAACTCCGCCGGCACCTGGCTCAGCAGCGCGGTGCCGGTGCAGTTGTCGAGGCCGGCGCCGAAGAAGCGCGAGATCACCGCGTCGCGCGTGGACTCGATCAGGCCCGCCGGGCGGTCCGAGAACGTGTTGGCCATCGCCAGCGCCAGCGGCTGCACGAAGTCGTCCTCGTACGCCGCGCAGGCCTCGCCGCAGTCGGCCAGGTAGGTCTTGTCGAGGCCCCACAGCGTGCGCCACTTGGTCTGCAGACACTGCGGGATCACCGCCGTCGATAGCGGCGGGCCGGAGTCGTCGATCAGCTTGACGGGCACGTTCGGGAAGGCGGCCTGCACGAGCAGCGCATTCTGGGCCGCGCCGAAGCCCCCCGCGCTGATGCCCGTCAGCAGCACATTGCTCGGGTTGGGCAGCGTGGGCACCACGCGGTTGAGGTACTTCTTCATGTTGGCGTAGCCGACGAACTGGTTCAGGCCGACGCCGTCGATCATCACGTCGCGGTTGTCGCCCGCGTGCGTGTCGCCGGTGCAGTACGGCACGTAGACCCAGTTCCAGTCGCCGACCGGGTTCTCGGGGTTGCTGCGCGCGAACAAGCCGTCTTTCTTCTCGGCCTTCCAGACGTCCGCGTTGGGCGGCGTGATCGCGCAGCTCAGCTGGTCGAAGCAGGCGCCGCCCCCCTCGAGGTAGATCATCAAGTTGGTGGACGCGGGGTTCAGGCTGACCGCGATGCCCGCCATCGAACCGTCGCGGCACTGGGTGTCCGGGAAGTCGATCCAGGTCCAGGTCTTGGCGGGCGCGGTCAACGCCTGTCCGGTGGCCGTGAACGGCTTCAGGATGATCTTGGGGGCGGGCTCGCTGCCGCCATCGTCACTGCACGAAGAGACGGCCAGCAGGGCAGCCGCCAAGAAAGCCAATCGACGCATGGATCCGCTCCGGCGCAGGGATCGTTGCCTGCGCGCGCAGATCGATGGCCCGAGCTACCGCGATCCGTCAACGACCGGCTCCGTCGCGATGTTTGACCTTACGCGCCGTCGAGCGCGATCACGCCGCTCCACCCTCCAGCCAGTCTTGGTACTCATCCGCGAACTCACTCGCTGCATCGAGGTCCATCGGTGCCTCCCTGGTCAGCAGCCCGACTGTACACCTCTGCCCGTTCGCGCACGCGATCTCGATCGCCTGCGAGTGGGCTATGCGACAGCTTTGCTTAAGACGAATCGGGGCGAGATGTGATAGCGCTGCGGGCGTGAAACGGCTCTTCTTGCTTGGCTTGCTCCCGTGCTGCACGAATGCGCAATACGCGACCCCTCCCGCCGATGGAGGGGATGCGTGCGTCACCTGCGACGTCGGCGAGCCGCGGGATGCACGCGTGGAAGCCGACGTGCAGGATGCGCGTGTGGTGGTCGACGCGCAGACCGCGCGCACGCCGGCCGACGCCTTGCTCGGAAAGTACGCGGTGCACACGCGCTTCTACGGACGCGAGCGCACGACCGGCTTCGTCGACCTGCTGCACGAGATCATCGTGATCGCGGACATCACCCGCGATTCGAGCGGTCTGCAGATGCGCGTCGAGACCTGCGAGGACAGCGGCTACCTGCTGACCGCCGGCCTGCGCACGGACGTGCGGGTGGCGTTTCCCGAGAAGTTCCCGGTCCGCAGCTTCGGCCTGGCGGTGGAGGGCAGCAGCTTCCACACCACGGGCGAGGCGCTGCCGGTCGGCTTCACCAGGGACTGGCCAAGCACCTGCAGCGCTGGCACGCGCATCCCGAGCACGGCGACGTGGACCCAAGGCAGCTGCGAGTGTGTGCCGGGCACGGAGCCGCCGAGCCGCGTGGACGATTGCCGGGTGATCGACTCCGACCAGGACGGCAATCCGGGCATGACGGTGCAGGGCAGCGGGCTGGTCAACGCCGCCCAGTCCGTGCGCATCCTCGACCGCAGCCAGTACGTGTTCGGGTGATCGACGAGATCGCCCGCAAGCACCGGGCGAATTTCGAGAAGGACGAGGACCTGCAGGAGCTCAGCTGCTCCAGCGGCAACGACTGCGCGAGCTACAAGGCCCGCCTGTGCGCGATCGGCACGCAGCTCGTCACCTTCGTGCCACTCACGGAGACGAGCATTTCCTGCGCCGAGGTGCTTCAGCGGGTCGTCAACAACCAGCTGTTCGCGGGTGAAGGCCTGGACGGAAGCTTCCCGGCGGGGTGCTGAGCATCACGGCACACGCCAAAGCTCTGACGCTGACGCTCAGGGCGAGGTGAGCCGCAGGCGTTCTCGAGCGGCTTTGTGGTATAGCCAGCGCACGCCCCTCTACGGGCGTGGTCAATTCTTTGCGGGGGCCGTGGCAATGAACTTCGCGCGCGTCCATTGTACGGCTCCCTCGGCGCCCTAACCTTGCATGTCGAGCTCCTCTTCCCAGCTACCGCTCGGTCAAGTGATCGGCAGCCGATACCGCGTTCAATCGCTGATCGGCCGCGGTGGCATGGGAATGGTGTATGCCGCGACGCATGAGCTGACCGGGCGCAGGGTCGCGCTGAAGCTGATGTTGTCGGACTCGGACGACGCGCCGGTGCTGCAGGAGCGCTTCCTCAGCGAGGCCCGCATCGCGGCCACGGTGCGTCACCCGAACATCGTCGATGTGTTGGACATGGGCCTGCACGACGGCGCGCCGTACCTGGTGATGGAGCTGCTGGAGGGCGTCTCGCTGGAGAAGGTGCTCGAAGAAAAGCAGCGCCTCACGGTGGAGCAGGCGCTGGCCTGGCTGCTGCCGATCATCGGTGCGCTCGCGGTGCTGCACGACGCGGGCATCGTGCACCGTGACGTGAAGCCCTCGAACATCTTCCTGAGCACGCTGCCGCGCCACCCGATGCGCCCCAAGCTGCTCGACTTCGGGCTCGCGCGGGTGGTCTCGGACCTGCGGCTCACGCGCTCCGGCACCGTGATCGGCACGCCGCTTTACATGGCGCCCGAGCACGCGGCGGGGCTGACCACGGGACCGCAGGCGGACGTCTGGTCGATCGGCGTGGTGTTCTACGAGGTGCTGACCGGGCTCTCGCCGTTCCAGTACACGGACCGCGCGTCGCTGGCGGCGCAGGTGTTGGCGGGACTGGTCCGACCTCTGCGCGATGCGCGCCCGGACCTGCCCGAGCTGATGTCGGTCGCGGTCGGGCGCGCGCTGCAGCGGGAGCTGACGCGCCGCTACCCGGACATGCGCAGCTTCGCGCAAGGGCTCCATGCGGCCGCGCTCACCACGGGCATCGCCGTGCCCGCGGACCCGGATCCGATCGGGCTGCCGGAGTACGCGAGCTGGCATGCGGGTGGACACGTGGCGATCACGCACGAACACCTGGGCACCA
The DNA here is from genome assembly GCA_036277895.1 of Polyangiales bacterium. GTDB lineage: Bacteria > Myxococcota_A > Polyangia > Polyangiales > DASUME01 > DASUME01. The sequence goes on along the minus strand of DASUME010000616.1, from coordinate 154 downwards.
CGCCGCGCAACGCGAGCGCGTCCGATTGGTCCATGAGTCGCAGCGTCGGCGAGACCACGGTGCGCACGAGCTCGCCCTCGAAGCGCTGGGTCGTAGCGGCGCTGGCGATCGCGGTCGCGGGGGCCGCGGCCTGGTTTGCGACCCGCCCGTCCGT
>DASUME010000615.1:0-3604 GCA_036277895.1 Polyangiales bacterium | reverse complement strand
ACCTCGCCGGGCGACTACCTCGCGCTCGACGGCAATCTCAGCTACGTGGATCTGCGCAACACCTCGGACAAAGGCACGTTCGGTCGCTACGAGGGCGACCGGGTGCCCAACCGACCTTACTTGTTCGCCAACTCGTCGGCGCGCGGCATGGTGCACTCGCTGCTGCGACGCGGCGACGAGCTGTCGCTCACCTGGTACCTGCGCTGGGTCCACGAGTTCTGGCGCTACTGGTCGCGCGACGGCAACCCGAGCACGAAGCTGGCGATCCCGAAGCAGACCACGCACGCGCTGGTGCTGATGTACTCGACGATGTTCGAGCGCTGGGGCCTCGACGCCTCGCTGGAATGTCAGAACGTCGCGGACGCGCGGGTCTACGACAACTTCGGTGTGCAGCGCCCGGGTCGCTCGTTTTGGCTCAAGCTGACCGGGCGCCGCTGAGGCTTACTGGATGCGGGCGATGCCGCTGATCAGGCCCGGACCGCTGAGCGCGTTCTTGGGGCCGCCAGCGGCGCTGAGCTCGATCAGCTGCGTGGTGGAGTAGTCTGCGTTCGGCTGGGCGTAGAACACGCGGCCGTCGACCTCGTACCAGTACGCGTTCGCGCTCGACGCCTGCAGCGCGTCGACGTTGCTGAGCGCGTTCGTGATCGGGTTCCAGCGGCGCCACGTCCACGCCTCCTGCGCGGTCAGCTCGTAGGTCGCGGTGGCGGCCTCGATGGTGGCCTTGCTGGTGTCGAGCACGCGCAGGAAGATCTCCTCGCCGCCGGTGGGCGCGGGCTCACCCGCGACGGCGCCGCCGGTCAGCTCGCGAAGCTTCACGGCGTAGCTGGGATCGAACGCGTTCGCGCCCGCCTTCACGCGCAGCACGCACGGCTCGGTGGTCAAGCGATTGAGCTGATAGCCCGCTGCAGCGAGAGAAGAGCTCGGAAAGTAGGTGTCGCCCGACGGCAGCGTGATCGGATTGGTGAGGCCGCCGCAGCGGGTGTCGACCGCGACCGTGGCTTGATCGCTGCTGGTGTCCAGCGTGACCAGGCCGGTCTCCGGCAGGATCTTGTCGTTGGTCCAGTCGAACCAGGCGACGGCGAACAGCAGCTTGCCATCCTGTTGAATCGAGTCGTACGAGTACACCGGCGTGTAGCCCTCGCGCACCGTGGTCGGCAGCGCGACCTTGCCCAGTACGCTCATGTTCGTCGGATCGAGCGTGATCAGCTGCGCGTTGTTCGCGTCGGGCAGGTAGACCTTGGTCGCGGAGACCTGGTACAGCTTGTTCGAGAAGAACGACTGCAGGCCCTGCGTCTGCAGACTGAGTGTCTTCTCTTTCTTGATCGACGTGCCGGCCAGCGAGTAGCTCGAGAGCAACGGCGACTCGCCCTCCCCGATCGCGACCCAGCGCGGCGACTCGAGCGAGAATAGCTCGGCGGGCCCGCCGAACTCGGTGGCCTTGGAGGTGTCGAGCGTGGCGCCCTGGTCGAGCGAAGGCACGACCTGGACGTACGTGACCGTGTTGTCGTCGGCGCCGAACACGCGCGTAGCCACGGCGTACTGCTTGGGCAGCGGGGGGCCCGCGTCGATGGTTTCGATCGGCGTGGTCTTGCCGGCGTCCGGTGTGTTGGCCGGCTGCTCGGCCGTCGGCGGAGCAGCCGCGTCGAACACGACGCTGGCGTCCGGGCGCGCCGGCTCGGGGTTGTCATCGTCGCCGCAACCGACCCATCCCATCAGCGCGCCGAGCGCGAGCGCCGAAGCCTGAAACTGCTTGCTCACCATGATCACGTTCTCCTGTGCACGCGCCAATACGGCTCCACGCAGCGGCTCCATGCGCGCCGCGCAGAGAGCGCTCGAACCCTGACCGTGGCCCGCTTCCTGGCCTGATCGGGTGCCCGCGTAAGTGAAACTGCAGTCCAACTGCAGGCCGTTGCGTATGAGAACGGTTGCTAACGGTCAAGTGGAAACATGCCAGTACCGCACCGAAGGAAGTCTGCTTTCGCGATTTCTGGACTGTTGCGGGCCGTGTGGAGGGCGCTAAGGTGCGCGCGTTCTCATGAAGTTGAGAATCGACCGCATCATGAGGATACGAACCACTGCGTTTCGATGGCTGGCGCTCGGCGCGACCCTCCTGATGTGGTGCGGGCGGGCTGCGGCACAGCCCCACTTCGTGGCGCGAGTCGTCTCGCAGGGCGCGGTTCGCACCAAGTCGTCGACGTTGGAAGCGCTCTTGCCGCGCTTGCCACCTGCGCGCTACACGGACGCGGAGATCGCGGACTTCGAGCGTCGTCTCAGTAACCTCGCGATCTTCGACTACGCGCGTGTCGACTGTGTCGACGACACGCTGCAGGTGACGGTGCGCGAAAAATGGACGCTGATCCCGGACTTCTCGTTCGCGACCGGCAAGACGCCCGCGGATCTCTATCTGGCAGCCGGCGCCACCGAGTACAACTTCCTCGGGCTCGCCACCGAGCTCGCGATCTCGGGCTACCGCGAACAACGCGGCTTCGGCTTCAGCGTCGGCTTCTCGGAGCACGACTACCGCCAGCAGCGCTGGGCGTACGGTGCGCAGCTGGCGTACGGCAGCGCCGGCTCACGCTTCGACGACGGGCGCGGCTGGTTCACGACCGGCCCCACCCTGACGGCGTGGGCCAGCTCGCCGCCGGTGCTGAGCCCTTACTTTCGCTACCAGGTGAACGCGTTCTATCAGGCCGAGAAGATCGAAGACGTCGACGGCGACTACCGACCACCCGGGGGCAGTGCGGTGCAGCTCGGTCTGGGGCTCACCTACGACAACTACCGCTGGGGCGACCTGAACGCGAGCGGCGTCAAGATCAGCCTGGTCATGGGCCCGGGCTTCTTCGTGCCCGCGGCGCAGGCACGCCACTTCGCGGAGCTCACCGGCGTGTTCGCGCTGCCGCTCGCGCGCTACACCATGCTCGCCGCCAAGCTCTCGGCAGCGTTGTCTTCACGCGGCAACGCCAACGCTAGCTACCTGATCGGCAGCATCGAGGGCGTACGCGGGCTCGATGACTCGCTGTACCGAAACTGGGCGCAGAGCTCGCTCAATCTGGAGCTGCGCCAGGCGATCCCACTGTTCGAGCGGCTCGCGCTCCAGCTGGTCGCGTTCAGCGACTCGGCCGCGTTTCAGCGTATGGATCCGTTCGGGCGCCGCGCGCAGGCGCTGGTCGCGAGCTCGGTCGGCGGCGGCGTGCGCATCGTGCCGACCTTCCTCGCGCAGTTCCTGTTCCGCTTCGACGTCGCCTACCTGCTGACGCCGACGCGGCAGTGGTTCCCGCAGTTCGGCATCGCGCAGTACTTCTAGCGCAGCAGGGCGGCGACGGTGGCGAGCACGGTGGCGTCGCACAACACCGCCTCGTGATCACCCGGCACGACGTGCTCGCTGGCTTCACCGCGCGTGTAGCGCGACCAGTCCGGCAGCTGTGCGCCGCGACGCGTGCGCGTGTGCTCGCTCCAGAAGGCGTGCAGGGGCGCGCTCAAGCTGCGCTCGGGAAGTGTGGCCACGTAGCGCGAGGCGCTGCGCAGCTGCTCGTAGCGCGGCAGGAACAGCTCCGGGCCCACGTCGCTCGCGATCAGGCCGCGGGACTGCGCCCACGCCACCGCT
>DASUME010000614.1:0-6488 GCA_036277895.1 Polyangiales bacterium | reverse complement strand
GAGAGCATGCAGGATTTCAAGCGGCGTCTGGTGGTGCGGCTGCGCGCGCTGGAGACCACGGGCCACGGTGTCGACCACGGCGCGTTCGTGGCCAAGCTCGGCTTCGGCCTGCCGGACGTGCTCGCCACGGTGGCGCTGCTGAGCAGCCTCGTTGCCTCGATGGTCGCGTTTGGCACCGGGACCGTCTACCTCTGGGGCCAGGCGGATGACGCGCAGGCCAGCTACGCGCTGGAGGCGCTGGCGGACGCGATGCGCGACCAGGTGCGCGGCACCGGCGTGCAGGTCATCACGGACGAGCGCTCGCACTCCGGTGTGCACGAGATCGTGGTGGTCGGCGCGTACCCACGCGTGACCTCGCGCCCGCGCTCGTCGGCCTGACCAAGCCCGTGCTAAAGGCACGCGCCAGCTCATGAGTCATCCCAGCGAACAGCGGCGCACCTTCGCGATCATCTCGCACCCCGACGCGGGCAAGACGACTCTCACCGAGAAGCTCTTGTTGTACGGCGGAGCCGTGCACCAGGCAGGCTCGGTGAAGTCCCGCAAGGCCGCGCGCGCGGCCACCAGCGACTGGATGGACATCGAGCGCAAGCGCGGCATCTCGGTGACCTCGAGCGTGCTGCAGTTCTATCGCAACGGCTACCACTACAACCTGCTCGACACGCCGGGTCACCAGGACTTCAGCGAAGACACCTACCGCACGCTGACCGCCGCCGACTGCGCGATCATGCTGATCGACGCAGCCAAGGGCGTGGAGGCCCAGACGCGCAAGCTGTTCGACGTCTGTCGCAAGCGCGGCACGCCGATCGTCACCTTCGTGAACAAGCTCGATCGGCCGGCGCGCGACTCGTTCCACCTGATGAGCGAGGTCGAGGAGGTGCTCGGCATCCACACCACGCCGCGCACCTGGCCGATCGGCTCGGGCGATCGCTTCAAGGGTGTGTATGAGATCGAGTCCAAGCAGGTCCTGCTGTTCGAGGACTCGGGCCGCGGCACGTTCCGCGCGCCGGTCAGCGTGCAGTCGCTGGAGAGCCCGGAGCTGATCGCGCTGATCGGCGAGGAACAAGCCAAGGAGCTGCGCGACGAGGTCGAGCTGCTCGAAGGCGCGGGCGAGGCCTACGAGCGCGATCGCTTCCTGCGCGGCCAGCAGACGCCGGTGTTCTTCGGCAGCGCGCTGAACAACTTCGGCATCGAGCCGTTCCTCGATGCGTTCGTGCACCTGTGCCCGATGCCGCAGCCGCAGCTCGCGGGCGACGTGATCGTGCAGCCCACCGACTCGCGCTTCAGCGGCTTCATCTTCAAGGTGCAGGCGAACATGGACCCGTCGCACCGCGATCGCATTGCGTTCCTGCGCGTGTGCTCGGGAAAGTTCGAGAGCGACCTCGAGGTCCAGCACTACCGCCTCGGCAAGACGATCCGCCTGAAGCGCCCGCAGGGCTTCTTCGGCCAGGAGCGCGAGGCGATCGACGAGGCCTTCGCGGGCGACGTGATCGGTCTGTTCGATCCGGGGCTCTACCGCATCGGCGACACGCTCAGCACCGGCTCGCCGCCGCTTTCGTTCGAGACCGTGCCGCGCTTCTCGCCCGAGCACTTCGCGCGCCTGCAGCTCAAGGATCCGATGAAGCGCAAGCAGCTGCAGAAGGGCATCGACCAGCTCGCCGAGGAGGGCACCGTGCAGGTGTTCACCGAGAAGGGGCGCGAGAAGGATCCGATCCTCGGCGTGGTCGGCCGGCTGCAGTTCGAGGTGCTGACCTACCGGCTCGAGCACGAGTACGGAGCCAAGGCCGAGATCGAGATGCTGCCGTACTCGTACGCGCGCTGGGTGGACGGCGTGTCGCAGCCCGAGGAGCTGACGGCCAAGCGCATCCCGATGGCGGTGCTCGACATCGACGGCAAGCCGGTGGCGTTGTTCCGGAACGACTGGGAGCTCGGCGTGGCCGTGCGCGACAACCCGAGCTGGGTGTTCAACGAGACCGCTCCCATCCGCGCCGGCTCGTGAGCCGCCGCACCACTATTTCGCGTCCGTGGTAACGACGGGATGATTTCCCGACGGTTCCTCCCGCGTATGGCAACGCATTCGTGGGAGGCTCAAGACGATGCTTAGAACGTGGCTGACGGTGGGCGTGTTGGTGACGGGGCTCGTGGGCTGCGGCGACAGCGGCCATGGCGACGGGGACCTGAGCGGCGCCGGGGACAACCTGAAGGGCCGCGACAAGAACAAGCCGACCGAGGCGGACGACGACGCCGGTCCCGCCGACGCCGGTCCCGCCAAGGACGGCGGCTCCGTGAAGGACGAGCCGACGAGCGCATGCGCGGCACTGCTCTGTCCGACGAACACCAAGTGCGTCGTGAAGGAAGTGCAGTGTGTCCGCGCGCCGTGTCCGCCGATCGCGAGCTGCGAGCCGATCGACGTGCCCGTCGTCGATGCGGGCGTGAAGGACCCGCCCGCATCCTGCGCGGCGACGTTGTGCAAGGTGGGCACGACCTGCGTCGAAGGCCCGAACGGCGCCGAGTGCGTGGAGCAGAAGTGCACCGCGAAGTGCTCCGCCGATCAACACTGCGAGCTGCAGGAAGTCGTCTGCATCAAGGCACCGTGCCTGCCCGTGCCGACCTGTGTCGACGACGTGGTCGACGCGTGTGCCACGGTGAAGTGCAAGGGCGGCTACCACTGCGAGTCGACGCAGCCGCAGTGCTTCACCACGCCGTGCCCGCCGTTCGCGGAGTGCATTCCCAACTGAGCTTGGGTTCGTCGGCGCGACCGAAGGCCTCACCTTCCACGTCTGCGTAGTCGACTGACCGTTCGCGTGTCAGCTTCGCTCGAACCGAGGAGCGAGCATGCGCTACGTGAAGATCGCGATCGTCGTACTCACGCTGATGGGCTGCAAGCGCGGCCCCGAGAAGATCGAGACGCCCGAAGGTGAGGGTGCCGAGGCGCTGCAGGACGTGCGCTGCGGGCAGAACGTCTGTCACGGTGGCCAGGTCTGTTGCAACCCCAGCTGCGGCATCTGCGCGCCGCCCGACGGCATGTGCACGCAGCAGTTCTGCGACACGCCCCAGACCGCGGAAGGCACGCAGGAGAGCCTGCCGGCCGCCCCGACCACCTGCGACCACGTGCGCTGCGCGGGCGGCACCCACTGCGAGCTGGTCGAGGTGCAGTGCATCAAGGCGCCATGCCCACCGGTCCCGGAGTGCAAACAAGACGAGGCGCGCTCGAACGAGCAACGCTGACGTTCACTGGACGACGAGGGGCTTGCAACCGAAGGCGATGTCGAGCGCGCCGCCTGCGGTCACGGTTGCGCACGCGGCGGGACAGAGCTCGACCGTGCTCGGCGACCTCTCGTCATCGTAGTGCCAGGCCAGGCTGTCGCCGCAGCGCGCGGCGTCTTGGGCCTTTGCGAGCTCCTCGTCCACTCCGCTGCCCGGCGTGTAGATGACCTGCACCTTCTCGGGATCGAAGTCGTCGCGGCTCGCATCCGCCAGGGGGTAGCTGCACGGCAGCGGCACTGCCTCCACGACGGCGGCGCGGAGCTGCTCGAACACGCCCGTCCAGTCTTCCTCGCAGATGGACTGCTTGATTCCGCCCGTGTCGTCAGCCAGGGCGTAGTACGTCTCGCCGATGGCGCTCGCGGCGCACACGGCGGGGATGGGCGCGATGCAGAGTGGGTTCCAGAGCTGCGATTCGCTGATGCATGGCAAGCCGTTCACGTCCTCCGACGCGATCGCATGCCCCACGAAGGGGTGACCGAGCAGCGCCTCCATCCGGCTGCGGAACTCCTCGGCAGACATGTAGTCGTTGTCGTCCGTGATCATCACGAACTGCGTGATCGCGTCGGCACGCAAGAATTCGCGGTAGCTCGGAAAGAGCTCGAGGGCGGTCGCGTACAGCCGCTTGCTGTCGACGACCGACGGCACGAAACGGTAGCGCTCCTCGTCGCTGGCGATCTCCGAGCCCGCGGCAGGATCGGGTCGGGTGATCACGATCACGCGCGTGTTGAAGGCGCCCTCGAAGCCCTGCACGAACGCCCCCATGTTGGCAGCCAGCTGCGTGGCCGCGTGCAACATGCTGCCGGAGGTGTCGACCAGGAAGAGCACGTCGAGACCCCCGGCGACGGGCGCGTCACGCCGGATGCCGGCGCACTTGTTCACGCCGTCGTCGGGCTCGAGCCCAGCTGGCGTCGCTTCGGCCTCGGCCTCTGCTTCGGCCTCCGCTTCGGCGTCGCGGCGCGCCCTCGAGTCACCGTCGGTGCCCCCGCCGTCGTCTGCGGCGCGGCGCTCACCGGGGCCCAGCGGGTCGCTCGTCACGCGCGCCTCGCCTCCGCAACCCAGCCACGCGGTGAGCAGGAGACACTCAAGCAGACAGTGCCATCGGTAAGGCAAGAGGACCGCCATGGTGTTCCCCTCCACTGCGTCGTGCTGCCGCGGCGCGCTGCGAGTTCTCCCGGAGCTTGCCCGCTCCAACGCGTGAAAGCGCGGCAAAACGCGCCGGTATGCGCGAATCCAACCCACCCGAAAAGTTCTTCGATCCACGCTGCATGGTCTAGGCCGCGAGAGAAACATCCGTGGCGGCAGCGGGTAGTGCCTAGCGGTCGAGCTGATCGATCTCGCCGCACAGCGCGAGCAGGCGTACGCGGGCGATGCGGTGGTCGCGCTCGGCTTCGATGCGCTGACGGCGGGCGTTCTGCTCCACGCCTTCGGCATCGAGCAGGTCCAGCAGCGACGCGACCCCGGCGCGGTAGCGCTCGTTCTGCGCCGTGCGGGCGGCCTCGGCGGCGGCGAGGATCTGCGTCGCCTGGTCGACCAGCGCGCGTGCGCGCTGCACCTGGTAGGCCGCGTCGACGACCTCCGCGCGCACGGCGAGCACTTGCTGCTCGAGCTGCCGCTGCGCTTCGTCGATCGCCTTGCTGGTCACGTTCGCGCGGCGCCAGATGGCGGGGTCGAGCGCCGACCAGCGCACGTAGATCGAGCCGGTGGCGTTCAGGAAGCGGCCCTGGTAGCCGTTGCCGGAGATCACGTTCTGGTAGCTCAGGTTGCCGCTGCCGATCAGACCGGCGGTGGGCAAGCGCGCGCCGATCGCGGACCGGTGATCGTTGCGGCGGCTGGAGAGCGCGAGCTGCAGCCGGTGGATCTCCGGCCGCTGCTCGACCGCGACCGCGCTCGCCTTGAGCGGCTCGCGTGCGGGCGGCAGCGAGGTGTCGTCGAAGCCTTCGGCGCTCGCGGGGCGGTTGGGGTCGTCGCCCATCGCGACCGCGAGCGCTGCGCTGGTCGAGCGCAGCTCGATCTCACGCGTCTCCAGCGCGAACTTCGCGGCCACCGCCTCGATCTCCGCGCGCGTGGCGTCGACCGAGGGGCGAAGGCCCGCCTTGCTCAAGCCTGCGATCGCCTTCCACTGGCTATCGCGTCGCTCGAGCGTGAGCCGCGCATCGTCGACGAACGCGTCCGCCGCGACCGCGCGCAGGTAGAGCTCCGAGGCAGCCTGGATGGCCGTGCGCTGCGCGGCGACGTAGGCGCTGCTCTGCGCCTTGGAGTTGAGCTGGGCAGTCGTGATCGCGTAGCGCCGCTGCAGGTCGAACAGTGCGTAGTCCACATTGAGGCGCCCGTAGGAGTTCTGCGATGCCGCGCTGAAGCGGTCTGGCAGGTTCGAGTAGGTACCGTTTTCGATCGCCGCCTGGATCTGCTCCGGCGTGAACATCGCCTCGACGCGCGCGCGCTCCTTCTGCGTCTCGATCGGCAGGTACGGCTGGTCCTGGTAGTTGATGCCGGTGCCGGTCTCGATGGTGACGCGCGGGATGTACGCACCGCGGGCGTACGACTCTTGCGCCTGCGTGCGCCGTAGCGCCGCGAGCGCCGCGAGGATGGCCGGTGGGCTGGTGCGCGCGCGCTCGATCACCTGCTTGAGCGTGACCGTGCGCCCCTTCGGCTCCTGCGCGCGCGCCAACCCGGGCAAGCACAGCGCCAGCATCAACATCCAACGTGCGATCATCGTGGCCGGCTTTATACCAGCTCCGCCACCTTGCGGCCGAACTGGCGCTCCAGCTGCGTCATTAGCAAGTCGCTCGGCATCACGTACAGGCCTTCACCCTTCAGGCACACGCGGAAGTCCGGCCCGCGTAGCTCCAGCTGGACCGGCGTGTTGCCGGGGTGACCGAGCAGCGTGCGCTTGAGCGTGAGCAGCATCTGATCGGCGAGCCCGTCGACCTCCAGGCTCACGCGCACGGCCTTGGCCTTGTTCGCGAACCAGCTCGCCGCTGGCTGTACGTCGAGCAGCAGCAGCTTGGTGGTCAGCGGCACGTCCTCGCCGTCCTCGCCGCCCGCGTTGCGCTCGCCCTCGAACTGCACCTGGCCCTGCACCATCACCGGCTCGCCGCTCTTGAGGATGTCGCGCGCGGCCTCCAGGAACTTGGGGCGCACGATCACCTCGACCCGATCGGCCGCGTCTTCGAAGATGAAGAACGCCATCTTGCTGCCCGCCTTGGTCGGCCGCTCGCGGTAGC
>DASUME010000613.1:0-3031 GCA_036277895.1 Polyangiales bacterium | reverse complement strand
GCTCTCAGTGGTCGCCGACGTAGAAGAACTGCTCGCGGGTGATCTTGTCTCCCGCTACCCAGTAGACAGCGAGCTCCTCGAGCTTGGTTCTCTCGCCCAGAGACTACCGAGCACGCGGCTCAGCCGAACAGCCCCGTCGGCGCGGGCGCGATTGTATATGACGAACGTCATATTTCGTGGCACGGTGAGTCGATGGGCTCGCCGAGCAAGAAGGAAGTCACGCACGACCGGATCGTGGCCACGGCCGCACGCGCGATCCGCCGCGCTGGTTTTCACGGCGTCGGAGTCGCGGATATCATGAAGGAAGCCGGGCTGACGCACGGCGGATTCTACGCGCACTTCGAGTCGCGCGATGCGCTCCTGGTGGAGGCGCTGGAGCGCGCCGCCAAGGACGGTGGCGAGAACCTGGCCAAGGGGGCACGCCTGCGAGCGAGCCGCGGCGCCAGCCCGTTTCGTGCGCTGGTGGACAGCTACCTCAGCGACAGGCACCTCGCCGACGCCGAGCTCGGCTGCCCGGTCGCGGCGCTCGTGTCGGAGATGCCGCGTCAGCCGCCTGCGGTCCGCCAGGTCGGGGTTCGACGCGTGCGCGCGATGTTGACGCTGGTGTCGGAGAGTCTGTCAGCCGACGTCGGGGATGAGAACGTGGCAGCGATCGCGAGCCAGCTGGTGGGCGCGCTGCAGATGGCGCGCACCCTCGGAGACAACAGCGAAGGCAAGGCGTTCCTGTCGAAGATTCGTGCATCGCTGCTCGCGCGGTACGACACGTCCGAGGTCTGAGTATGGCGACCACCTCCGGGTGGTCTTTCTTGGGTTCTGAAATATGACGAGCGTCATATGAGGAGAAGGTCATGAAGCTGGAAAACGCCACGGTGTTCATCACGGGTGCCAATCGCGGGCTCGGTCTCGCCTTTGCGAAGGAGGCGCTCGAGCGAGGCGCGCGCAAGGTGTACGCGGCGGCTCGCGATCCGGAGAGCGTCGCGCTTGATGGCGTGGTGCCGGTGCGCCTGGACGTGAACAACGCGGAGCAGGTGGCGGCAGTGGCCCGCGCCGCGGGCGACGTCACGCTGTTGATCAACAACGCGGGCATCGCGCAGACGGGCGGATTCTTGGCAGAAGACAGTGTCGCCTCGGCGCGCACGCACTTCGAGACCAACGTGATCGGTCCGCTGCGCGTCAGCCAGGCGTTTGCGCCCGTGCTCGCGGCCAACGGCGGAGGCGCGATCCTCAACGTGCTCTCGGTCGTCAGCTGGATCACGCCGCCCGTGCTCGCGGTCTATGCCTCGAGCAAGGCGGCGGCATGGTCGCTGACCAATGCCCTCCGACACGAGCTGCGCGCGCAGAAGACGCGCGTGGTCGGCCTTCACATGGGCTTCGTGGACACGGACATGACACGCGGCTTCGACGTGCCGAAGATCTCCGCGGACCTCGTCGTGCAGCGGGCGTTCGACGGCCTCGAAGCAGGCGCGGAAGAAGTGCTGGCAGACGAGACTAGCCAGCAGGTCAAGCGCGGCTTGTCGGCGGACCCCGCCTCGTACGTGCGAACGGTTGGTGAGTGACCGTGCTGAACGCCTCGAGCGTGACCGAGAGCCGCCGTGAAGCCACCGTCAGCACGGCAGTGTCCTCACCGTGGCCCGTGTTCTGGGTGGCGAGCGTCGCCGTGTTTCTGGTCTCGCTCGACAGCACCATGCTGTTTGCCGCGTTCAGGGCGCTGCGCGTCGCATTTCCGGAGGTCTCGACGGCCGATCTCTCGTGGGTCTTGAATGCCTACACGGTCGTCTACGCCGCGATGCTGATTCCGTCCGGCGGGCTCGCGGATACGTACGGTCGCAAGCGCGTGTTCATGTTCGGCGTGTCGTTGTTCCTGCTGGCGTCTGCCGGGTGTGGACTCGCGGGCAGTGCAGCGTGGCTCGTGGCTGCGCGCGCCGTGCAGGCCGTGGGCGCGGCACTCCTCACGCCGGCCTCCCTGTCGCTCGTGTTGGCGGCGTTCCCGCAGGCCAAGCGCGCCGTCGCGGTGAGCCTCTGGGGCGCGGTGGGCGGCCTCGCGGCCGCGGTCGGCCCGAGCCTCGGCTCCTTCGTCGTCGACAGCGTCGGCTGGCCGTGGGCGTTCTACCTCAACCTTCCGTTGGGCCTGTTGGCGATGTGGAGGGGCGCGAGCGTGCTCGAAGAGTCGGTTCGGCCCGAGGTGAAGCGACGCGTCGATGCCGTGGGCATGGCTCTCCTGATCCTGTCCGTCGGCAGCCTCGCGCTCGGGATCGTGAAGTCGGGCGAGGGAAGCCTGAGTCTGGTCAGTCTGATCGCGATCCTCTCCGCAGGGTGCATCGCCATGGCGCTGTTCGTCGCGTGGGCGCGCGTCAGCAAGGACCCACTCGTGGATCTCACGCTGTTTCGCAACGTGACCTATCGCTACGTCAACCTCGCGACGCTCACGTTCGGCACCGCATTCTCGATCATGTTCTTCACGTTCTTCTTCTACATGACCGAGGTCTGGCACTACGACCTGCCGCATGCGGGGTTGGCGATCACGCCCGGTCCGCTGCTCGTGATGCCCACCGCGATCATCACCGGAAGGCTGGCCGCGCGCTTTGGCCACCGCCCGTTCCTGGTCGGCGGTTCGTTGATCTACGCGGCGAGCGGTGCATGGTTTCTGCTCGTGCCCGGAACCACACCGGACTTCGTGCGCACCTTCTTGCCGGGCCTCGTGCTGAGCGGACTCTCCGTGGGAATGGTGTTGCCCTCGCTCGCAGGCGCAGCCGTGAATCGTTTGCCCACCGAGCACTACGCCGTGGGAAGCGCCGTGAACCAAGCCACGCGTCAGATCGGCTCGGTGCTCGGAGTTGCCATCACGGTCGCGTTGTTGGGACACGGCGGAGTAGGGCGCGCGGACTTCTCGTGGGTCTACATGACGCACGTCACGCTCGCACTGCTGACCGCCGTACTCTGCCTGCCCGTCGACACACGGCCCGTCGCATCGCGCTGAGCGGTGTCCGCGGCCGAGCGCGTCGGTGGCGTCCGACGCAGGTCTGCGCTTCCG
>DASUME010000612.1:0-3978 GCA_036277895.1 Polyangiales bacterium | reverse complement strand
GAGACTGGCGCGGACCCGCAGCTGAAGCTGGAGGGCAGCCGTTGGTAGCTTGCGATCTACTGCGCAAGCGTATAGACCTGAGCTTACGTTCAACGCTCGGGAGCAAGCCCATGACATCGATCAAGTTTTCCGACGCCCTGACGCCCTTCTCGCGCGAGGTGCTCGAGCTGTACGCCAGTGATCTCGCCGAGGTGCGCTTCCCGGACCTCGACCTGAAGGCGCTGCACGCGCAGGCCGCGGAGGTCGACGAGGCCCAGCACGCGGTCGACGATCTCGAGGCGCAGCTGCTGGAGGCCCGCCAGCGTGTCAGCGAGCGCAACGCCGCCCTGAAGACGCGCGCCGAACGCGCCCTCGCCTACGCGCGCATCTACGCCGAGGGCAACCACGCACTCAGCGAGCGCATCGACGCCATCCGCGGCACCCCCGCGAGCGCCCCGAAGAAGCGAGGCCGCCCCAGCAAGTCCTCGGCGCAGCTCGACGTGCTCGACAACGCCGCGGAGTGATCAGTACACATCGTCTTGCTCGATCTTGCTGAGCACCCAGTCGAACTCGCCGCCGGTGACGTGCACCTCGCAGTACTTGCAGGTGCCGGCCATCGTCGCCGCGAGAGGCGCGCCGCAATTCGGGCAGCTGGCTTCGCTGCGTGGCGCGCCACGCGTGCCGCTGCCGCGGATCAACGTCCAGTACTCGCTGTAGTCGCGCTCGCGGCGCTTGCTGCCGCGCACCACGTCGCCCTTGGCATCGACGGTGTAGTCGAGCCCGGTCGCGAACAACCGCACCGTGACCGCGTCGAACCAGCGATCGCGCGTCACCTTCACCAGCTCGGCGTGCGTGATGCGCACCTGCTCGGTCAGGTTGCGCAAGCCCTGCGCGCGGTACGCCTCGAGCCAGTAGCCGAGGTAGTCGACCATGCCCTCGGAGATCAGCGCGCGCACACGCTCCAGCTCCCCGTTGCTCGCGTTGAGCTCGTGGTGGATCAACACCGTGCGGTCCAGCAGCAGCTGCACCTGCAACGCCGGGTCCTTCGCACACAATGCCTGCCACTGCGCCTGAAAGTCCGGTGCGAACACGGTTGGGCGGTCGGTGCCCTGCTCTTCGACGTCAGCCGTCAGCGCGGGCGGCTGCGCGCGCTCGTCGAGCACCGAGTACGCGAACAGCTGCCAGTCGAAGCGACCATCGGCCACCACCTGCCCGCAGTGCTCGCAGCGCCGGTGATCGGTCGAGCGAAACGGCGCACCGCAGTTCGGGCAACCGAGGCGCGTGGCCTTCGGCGGCTGGGTGCGCGCCTTCGTCGAGCGACGCAGCTGCCAGCGCTCGCGCACGTAGAGATTGCGATCGGGCAGGCCTATGTTCGCCTCGTAGCCGAGCTCCACGTGCACCCACTCGCTCGCCAGCTGGCAGCTGATCACACGCATCGCGCCGACGACCACGCTCGTGACCGCGGGCCAGTCCGGGCGCACGAGGCTCTCGCGCACGCTGCTCTCCAGGTACGGCGCCAGCGCGTCGAGCCCCTTCGGGCGCGCCCGCTGCACCGTCGCGTACAGCCGGTACGCGAAGTCTTCGAACAACACCTGCGAGAAGTCGGGGTCGATCGTCTTCACCGCCGTGAGGTCCGTGCGCATCACCGGCGGGTGCGGATGCTGCGGCGTGGTCCAGTCCTCCAGCCGCACCTGCCGCGAGCGCCAGATCAAGAACGCGATCACGAGCAGCACCGGCAGCATCAGCTTCGGGTACATGAACGTGAGCCGGAGCAGGAACCAGATCAGCTCGAAGACGATCGCTCCATCGCCACCGCCGCCGCCATCACGACCTGGAGAAGAGAACGTCTCACCACCGCCGGGGCGCGCAAACGCCACCGCCGCGCACGACCAAACCAATGCGACGCCGAACAGCCTCATCGCACGTGATCCGCGAGCTCGTTCACGTCGTCATGCGACCGTGGCAGACAGGCGGCTAGCGGCTCCGCGAGCCGAGCGATCGCAGCCGCCAGCGCCAGCCCATCGCGCTGCGAGCGCACCTCATGCTCTACCGACTGCACCCACGCGCTCCAGACCTCCGCATCGATCGCGTCGCGCACCCCGAGGTCGGCCAACACCTCGGCCACACGCTCCGTCTGCGACACGTACACCAGGATGCCGGTGCGTCCGCGCGTCGCGCTGATGCCCGCATCGAAGAACTCCGCGCGCGCCGCCATGCGCACGTCGTGCAGCGCGCGCCCGCGCGGCGTCAGAGCCCAGCGAACGTTGGGAAAGCGGCTGCACAGGAGCGCACCCAAGCCTGCAAAAGCGAACGTGTCGAACAGGATCGCCGGCAACGAGAACGGGATCGCGCTGAACAACAGGAACGCCAACGTCAGCACACCCGCGATCGCGCCCGCGCTCAGATCGGTGGCCAGCATGCCGCTATGCGCGCGCACGGCGATCACGACCTCCGCCGAGCTCCGACTCTCGATGCCCTCGACCGCCGCAATCAGGGCCGACTTCGAAGCTTCCGTCAGGTACGCCATGCGCCGCGCAAAGGTGGCACCTGCTCACGGCAGGCGCACGCCCACCGCGCGCGCGAGGTCGATCTCACTCTGGCGCGTGGCGGCCGCGAGCTCGACTGCGCGCAGCCGCGCGTCGCGCCAGGCGCCGTACGCGTCCGCCAGCTCCAGCACGCTGAAGCGACCGGCCAGGTAGCCCGCCTGCGCCTCGACCAGCATCTCGTCGCCGGACGCGACCGCACGCGCGAGGTAGCGCTCCAGCGCGTGCCGGCGCGCCATCACCTCGGCGTGTACGCCGTAGACCAGCTCGCGCGCGGGCGTGATCACGCCGTCGAGGTACGCGGTGGCCTCGGCCGAGCGCTGCTGCGCGGCGGCCACGCTGCCCTGCCCGCGATCGATCACCGGCAGCGCCACCGTGAGCCCCACGCCCACGTCCACCTGCTGCGGGCCAGCGCCGAAGCCGCCGTTCACGTTCAGCCCTACGCCCGGCCATACCAGGCGCTTGGAGACCTCGATGTTCGCCGCCGCGGTGGCCGCACGCTGCCGCGCCGCCTCGAAGTCAGGCCGGCGTGCGGCCAGCGTCTCCACGAGCTGCTCGGGTGCGGGCAGCCTGGGCTCCGCCTCCAGCGAGTAGGTGGGCTGCCCGCGCAGCGTGCCCACGCCGGGGCCGATCGCCGCCCGCAGGTCGCCGCTGGCGCGCGCCTCGTCCGCGCGGGCGCTGCTCAGGTCCGCGTGCGCCTGCGCCTGCGTGACCGCGATGCGCGCGTTGTCGTAGCGCGGCGAGGCGCCCGCGCTCACGCGCTGCCCGATCACCGTCGCCACGTGATCCAGCAGCTCCACCGCCAGCTTGGACAGCTCCACCTTGCGGTGCGCCGCGACCAGCGCGATCAACGCGGACTGCACGTCGAGCGACATCTGCAGCAGCATCGCCTCGTAGTCCGAGCGCGCGGCCAGGATGCCCAGCTCCGCGGCGCGCCCGCGCGCGCCCGGCGCGTTCGCGAGCTCCAGGAACTGCGTCACGCCGTAGCTCACGTAGCCCGCCCGGTCGTAGCTCTGGTGCCTGACGCCGTAGTAGTACTGCGCGCCCAGCACCGGGTTGGTCCACAGCCTGGCGTCCACGCGGTCGGCCTTGGCCGCGTTGATCGCGTACAGCGCGGACTTCAACATCGGGTGCTGCTCGCGCATCACGCGCAGCGCGTCTTCGAGCGTGTACGAATCGCCGACCGGCAGGTCCGTGATCGCCGCGTTGGGCGAGTCTGCGAGCGGATTCGCCTGCGCTCGTGCGAGCGAGGCGAACGCGAGCGAGAGCAGGGTGACGGCGCGGAGCATGCGGAGCGAAGCCTACCTCAGAATGCTGCGTTGGCCTCGGCGTCGAGCAGGATTGCCCCGCGTGTGACCACTCGCTCGCCGGGCTGCACGCCGTCCAGGATCGCCACGTGATCGCCGGTCTGCGCGCCGATCCTCACCTTGCGCTGGTTGAAGCGGCCCTTGCTCGC
>DASUME010000611.1:0-7608 GCA_036277895.1 Polyangiales bacterium | reverse complement strand
ATCGTGGTCGGCGAGGATGCGCAGCTGATGGCGTCGCGCTGCGAAGCGCGCGCCGCGAGCTGGTGCGGCGACACGCCCACGGAGCCGTTCGAGGCGGACGTGCGCGTTCGCTACCGTCACACGCCCGCGCGCGCGACCGTGGTGCCGCGTGGGGATTCGTTCGCCGTCGACTTTCACTCTCCCCAGCGCGCGATTACGCCAGGACAAGCGGCGGTGGTGTACCGTGGCGAAGAGGTGGTCGGCGGTGGGATTATCGCGTAACGCGCTCGCGGCTCTAACGTTGCTCCTCGGGAGCTGCTCGGTCGGTCACGGCGACGGCGAGGTCGACGGCGTGGTGTCGATCGATGGCTGCCGGCGCGAGGGTCCCTACCAGCTGCGCCCCACCGTCTTCTTCGCGGAGACGGTCGAGCAGGTGCTGAAGATCCGGATCCAGCGCGGCAGCGACATCGAGGTGTACAGCGACGGCATCGGCGTGCTGGTCGACGACGCAGCGCTGGTGCGCAGGGCGTACCTCGGCCAGGCGATCGAGGTCGCCGCCCCGCTGGACGGCCCGGCCGAGCGCGACGTGCCCCACGTCGACGTGACGCTGTTCCTGAACGAGAGCTGTCCGGCCGAGCGCACCCGGACGCCGGTCACCCTGTCGGCCGTGAGTGGCACGATTCGCTTCGCCGCCATCTACGCGCCCAAAGTCGACAAGGACGACGTTCGCATCGCCGCAGAGCTGGAGAACGTGCGCTTCGAGGACCCCCGTGTGGACGACCGCTGGGCCGTCTTGAACGGCCGGTTCGACTTCCTCTACGTCCGTGGGAGCCCGGCTCAACGCTTTCCGTAATTCCGCTTTCAGACGACAAACGCACTTGCAAGCCAGACCTCTTGCAGTCTGCGTCCACTTCCCTACCATGGAGCGCATCGACGGACACCGTAGGAGGTCTCGGAATGCGCTGTCCCGCTTGCCATGAGTCCATGCTTCTCTTGTTCACCTCGGCCGTCTGCGAGCGCTGCGAGAATCCTCCGCGCGGCATGTTCTACCGAGGTTATGTCGTGTGGCGCGAGCCGAGCGGCGATCGCGCTCACTCCGAGCACGTCTTCCGCACCGCCCACGATGCCGCCATCTGGCGCTCGTTGACGGGCATGGAAGAGAGCGAGGTGCGCAGCGTGCTCTGCGAGCAGCCGATCGCCTGGCGCGTGGCCTCCGGGCGCGCCGCGGGCCTGGTCTGGGCGGACGGTCTGTACGACGTCTACCGCGACCACCGCTTCGAGCGCGGCTCGTACCGCGCCTTCCTCGCGCCGGCCACGCTCAGCGCCCCCCGCGAGTGCGTCCAGCTGACCGCTTAGGCGGTTGTGCTACACGCCGCCGAGCGTGAAGCAAGAGAGAGCCATCTTGGAAGGCCGCGTCCGGGACGTGGTCGCCAGCGGCGATGCCGTCATCGAGACCTCGGCCGGGATCGTGTTCGCGCGCGGCGGCCTGCCGGGCGAGACCGTGCGCGTGAGCCTCGACGGCAAGCCGGGCCGCACCAAGCGCGGGCGCATCACGAGCGTGCTCGGCGCCAGCCCCTCGCGCGTCGAGCCGCCTTGCAAGTACGCCGAGCGCTGTGGCGGCTGCAGCCTCATGCACGCGGACCTGGACAGCCAGCGCGCGCTGCAGCGCGGCTTCCTCGACAGTGCCTTGCGCAAGGCGGGCCTGTCGACCGAGCTGCGCTTCACGGTCAGCCCGGACGTGCTCGGCTACCGCTCGCGGGCGCGGCTCGCGTTCCGCAAGGGGCAGCTCGGCTTCCACCGCGGTCGCTCCGAGCAGCTGATCGACATCGATGCCTGTCTGGTGCTCGCGCCGCCGCTGCAGGACGCGCTCACCCAGCTGCGTACGCTCGCGCTGAGCGGCGAGGGTGAGCTCAGCCTCGCGCTCGGTGCCGGCGGCCGCGCGGTCGCCGTCATCCGCAGCGACGCGGCGCAGTCGCCGGCGCTCTATCGCGCGGCGGAGGCGCTCCAGCTCGCGGGCGTCGCGCTGTTCCTCTCCGGCGCCACCACCCCGGCGCAGTTCGGGGACGCGCGCGAGTGGTCGGTCGGCGCGGACGGGCAGCCGCTGGAGGGGCCGATCGGGGGCTTCTCGCAGGCCAACCGCGCGGTCAACGCCGCGCTGGTCGCGCGCGTGGTGGAGCTCGCGCAGACCGAGGGCATGCGCGTGCTCGAGCTGTACGCCGGCAGCGGCAACTTCACGGTCGCGCTCGCCGGCGGCGCGCTGAGCTACACCGCGGTCGAGCAGGCGCCGGACGCCGTGCGCGCGCTGCGCCAGAACCTGGCTGTGCGTTCCTTGAAGCTGAAGATCGTCGAGGGCGACGTCGCGCGCGCGCTGGCGGGTCCGGCGCTCGACGTGGTGGTGCTCGACCCGCCGCGCACCGGAGCCCCCGGCGTGCTGCCGCAGCTGGTCGCGCGCAAGCCCAAGCGCATCGTCTACGTCAGCTGCGATCCGGCCACGCTCGCGCGCGATCTGGGCGAGCTGACGCCCCGCGGCTACACGCTGCGCTGGGCGGAGGGCTTCGAGATGTTCCCGCAGACGGCCGACCTGGAGAGCGTCGTTCTGCTGGAGCGTGACACCTGACGTGATAGCGTTGGGGTCGAATGAAGTGCCCTTTTTGCGGCCACCTCGACAACAAGGTCATCGACTCGCGGCTGTCGCAGGGCGGTGAGGTCACGCGCCGTCGTCGCGAGTGCGACCACTGCGTGCGTCGCTACACCACCTACGAGCGCGTCGAAGAAGTGTTGCCGATGGTCGTCAAGAAGGACGGACGCCGCGAGCCCTTCGATCGCATGAAGGTCAGCGCGGGTCTGCGTCGCGCTTGCGAGAAACGCCCGGTCTCGAGCGAGACGCTCGAGCGCACCGTCGACCGCATCGAGCGCGAGCTGGTCGACTCGGGCGACAAGGAAGTCGAGTCCACGCGCATCGGTGAACGTTGCATGGAGGCGCTGCGGGAGACCGATCAGGTCGCCTACGTGCGCTTCGCGAGCGTGTACCGCAGCTTCCAGGACATCCACGAATTCATGAACGCGCTCTCCACGCTGCTCAAGAACCCCCCATGATCAACGACTTTGATCTGCGCATGATGGCGCTCGCGCTGCGTAACGGCGAGCGCGGCCGACCCAGTCCCAACCCTCACGTCGGCTGCGTGATCGCGCGCGACGGCAAGGTGATCGCCACCGGCTACCACCACAAGGCGGGCGAAGCGCACGCCGAGGTCGACGCGCTGAGCAAGCTCGGCGGCCGCGCCGAGGGAGCCACGCTCTACGTCACGCAGGAGCCGTGCAACCACCACGGTCGCACCGGGCCCTGCTCGGAGGCGGTGATCGCGTCCGGCGTGTGGCGCGTGGTGATCGGCAACGAGGACCGCGTGCCTGGCCACGGCGGCGGCGCGGACAGGCTGCGCGCGGCGGGCATCCAGGTGGACGTCGGCGTGCGGCGCGAAGAGTGCGAGGCGCTGGTGGCCGACTTCTACAAGCACAACCTCACGGGCCTGCCGTGGGTCACGCTCAAGGCCGCGGTCACGCTCGATGGGCGCATGGCCACGCGCGAGGGCGACTCGCGCTGGATCACCAATGAGGGCTCGCGCAAGCACGCGCACCGCATGCGCGATCGCTCGGACGCGATCCTGGTCGGCGTGGGCACCGTGCTCGCGGACGATCCGGAGCTGACCGTGCGGCACGTGAAGGGGCGCGACCCGGTTCGTGTCGTGCTCGACAGCGAGCTCAACACGCCGGTCGCGGCGCGCGTGCTGCCCGCCTGGATCTTCCACGCCCACGACGCGCCCGCCGACAAGCGTGCGGCGCTGCAAGCGGCGGGTGCGCAGACGGTCGCGGTCAGGCGCGCGGAGCGAGGCCTCGACCTGCACGAGGTGCTGCGCGAGCTGGCGGCGCGCGACGTGGTGCGGCTGCTGGTCGAGGGTGGGCCCACGCTCCACGGCGCCTTGCTCGACGCCGGCCTGGTCGACCGCACCGCGGTGTTCGTGGCGCCCAAGCTGCTCAACGATCCCAGCGCGCTGCCGCTCTCGATCGGGCGTGCGCGCACGGCGATGAGCGAGGCGCTCGCGCTACGCGACGTGACCACGCGCCGCTTCGGCGACGACGTCCTGATCGAAGGCGCGATCTAACATGGGCAGCGAAGCCATCCGCAAGGTCGAGCGCGCGCTCGAAGAGATCCGCGCCGGGCGCATGGTGATCCTGGTCGACGACGAGGATCGCGAGAACGAGGGCGACCTCGTGATGGCGGCCGATCACGTCACGGCCGAGGCCGTGAACTTCATGGCCAAGTGGGGGCGCGGCTTGATCTGCCTGACGCTGACCGACGAGCGCGTGCGCGCGCTCGGGCTGCCGATGATGGTCGAGGAGAACACCTCGCCGCGCACCACCGCGTTCACGGTCTCGATCGAGGCGCGCCACGGCGTCAGCACCGGCATCAGCGCCGCCGATCGGGCGGTCACCATCCAGGCCGCGGTCAACCCGGACGCGCGCCCGTACGACATCGTGTCGCCGGGCCACGTGTTCCCGCTGCGCGCGGTGAAGGGCGGCGTGCTGCGGCGCGCGGGCCACACCGAGGGCTCGATCGATCTCGCGCGCCTGGCCGGCACCTCGCCCGCGGCGGTGATCTGCGAGGTGATGAACGACGACGGCACGATGGCGCGCCGGCCCGATCTGGAGCAGTTCGCGTCCACGCACCAGCTCGTGGTGTGCACGATCGCGGACCTGATCCAGTACCGCCTACAGCGCGAGCGGCTGGTGCAGAGCACGCTCTCGGGCGACGTGAAGCTCGCGAGCGGCAGGACCTGGAAGGCGCACGCGTTCAGCGCCGAGGGCGAGACGCGCGACCTGCTCGCGCTGGTGCTCGGCGACGTCGACCAGGAGCCCACGCTCTTGCGCGTGCACACGGGCAGCATGCTCGGCGACGTGTTCGGCGTGCACGCCGGCAACCGCGTGGTGGCGGCGGAGGCGATCGCGCGCATCGAGGCCGAGGGCCGCGGCGTGCTGCTGTTCTTGCCCACGCGCGCCAAGGTGCACGACGACCTCGCGTTCCACCTCGGCCACGAGGTGGTCGCCACGATGGACACCGGCAGCGTGCTGCGCGAGTTCGGCCTCGGCGCCCAGGTGCTGATCGAGCTCGGCCTCGGCAAGCTACGTCTGCTGACCAACCGCCCACGCCGCATCGCCGGTCTCGAAGGCTACGGCCTGGAGATCGTCGAGCAGCTGCTGATCAGCTAGCGGCTGAGCACGCGCTCCTCTTGGCGCGAGATCTGCGGTTGCACGGGTCGAGGCACGCTGCGCGGACTCTGCGCCCCCCAGCTCCATGTATGCCCGCGCAGCGTGGACCGAAGCCAGCCACCGTCGATGCCCGCGCCAGCCGAGAGAGCGTAGCGATCGTCAGGCCGCCGGGTCTTTGCGCTTCTTGGCCTGGAGCTTGTTCTTGCCCTTGGGCTGGCGCGCGGGCAGGTCGGTGACGTCGTTGAGGCCCTTGGCGGTGACCTCGTCCGCGAGCGCGATGATCTCGACCTCGCGCGGCTTGCGCTTGGTCTTCTTCGGCGGCGACGACTTCGACTTCGCGGAGCCGTTGCCATCGTTCTCGCGGCCCTTGAGCTTGCGCGGCGGCAACAGGTCCGGCGCGGAGTCGATCTTCTGCGCCATGAAGATCGCGGCATCCATCTTCTGGAAGCCGCGGTGGCGGTAGAACATCAGCGCGTCGCGGTTGTTCTCCGCGACCTCCAGCACGAGGTGCGTGCAGCCGCGCAGGCGCGCCAGGTGCTGCAGCTGATCGATCATGAAGCCACCCACGCCGCGGCCTTGCATGCGCGGGTGCACCGCCAGCTCGTCCACGAACATCGGGCGCATGTCGCGCTTGTCGAAGTAGCGAGGGTTGAGCCAGTTGTCGCTGCCCATGCTGATCTCGAACGTGCACTCGGCGTAGCCGACCACCTCGTTCTCGGCCTCGAACAGCAGCTGCTCGGCCTCGTCTTCTTCGTAGATGTCGAGGAAGCGCTTCTTGGAGCGAGGACGCTGGTACTCCACGGTCTCGCGGTTCACATCGCGGAACACCAGCTTCAGGAACTCCCAGGTACGGTTCAGGTCGCGGCGGTGTAGGCGACGAACCTTCACTTCGACTGCGGGTTCGGTCGCGGTGTTCTCTTCCAGCTCGGTCACGGGGGGCCAAGATTAACAGGGCTGGCGAAGGAGGTCGAGCTTGGGGCCACCTGACGCCCACCTCGATGGACCGCAGAGCTAGCCTCCCTGGTCAATCGCAACCAACCTGCGGTGCTCCCGCGCGCCCGGGGAGCCGTCCGAGAAAGGCGGTCTCACTGCACTTTCGTGAGGATTGCACGGACGAACACCCGGACGCGGGGCGCAAGGCCGATGGCGGGCGGGCAAGGCGCGCGACGGTGCGATCGAGGACCCGCGCAACGACGCCGACTCCGGCACCGGCGAGCCCGACGGCACACCGACCCCTGCATCGCGAACTCTTGCGCGACTGCTTTCCTGTGACCCGCGCGATCGCACGGGCCGCACGATTCGCGGTTGCATTCGCGCGCAGGGGGGCGTATCCGTGATCGCATCATGAAGTTCTTCATTCGGCTGCGCTGAGCTCGGCAGTGATCGTCACCCGCATCGAGTGGGTGAATGACGCTGCCGCTCCGCGTCTGGTTTCCCCCAACAAACTGGGGCTCAGATGCGTCGTGCGTGCCGATGTGGGCTTCTCGATGAGTGACTGACTCGTGCCGGTAGGGCGCGAGCGCCCACGCGTCCTCTCTGCGCGCTGAGCCTCCTTCGATTCCAGAAGAGGTCTCAGATGGCTCGTCGTTCTCCACGTTTTCGATATCAATCCTCGGCGCGTCCGGCCGCGATCCTGATCGCGCTCGCGGACCCGCATCAGCTCGCGGACCAGGTCGCCTCGTCTGCGCTCGAGCTCACGCGGCTCGCGCGTGGCCTCGGCATCGAGGTCGTGCGCAACGTCGTGCAGGCGCGCTCGCAGGGCGCGCTCACCGCGTTGCTCAGCGAACACCGGCTTCGCGAGCTGGCCGAGCTCACCGGCGGTCCGCTGGCAAGCGAAGCGGCGCCAGAGCCGCTCGTCGACATGGTGCTGATCGACGGCATCCTGTCCGCGAGCCAGCAGCACACGCTCGAGCGCGCGCTCGGCGTGGAGGTGCTCGACCGCACGGGCGTCATCCTGCGCGTGTTCGAGCAGCGCGCGCAGTCGCGCGAGGCACGCCTGCAGGTGGAGCTCGCGCGCCTCATGTACCAGGCGCCGCGCATCCGCGACGACCGCGACCTCGGCGACCGGGAAGGCGGCGGCGGGCGCGGTGGCCGCGGCCACAGCAACGTCGAGCTGCGCAAGCAGGCCAACCGGGCGCGCGCGGCCGAGCTGCGCCGCGAGCTCGATCGCATCCCCGCGCGAGCGGAGGTGCGTCGGCAGCGGCGTGCGGGCCTGACGCAGGTCGCGCTGGTCGGCTACACCAACGCCGGCAAGTCGTCCTGGATGCGCGCGCTGACGGGCAGCGACGTGATGGTGCAAGATGCGCCTTTCGCGACGCTCGACACCACCGTGCGCACGGTCGTGGACACGCAGCTCTTGCTGTC